>CAIQGU010000276.1 GCA_903871435.1 uncultured Burkholderiales bacterium
CGATCTCAATGATCAAATCGGCACGCCACGCGGCCACGTCCTCGCGCGCGGCCGAGTAACCGTAGGCAGCGGCAATCGTGCGCACGCCGGCAGCGCGGCCGGCCTGGATGTCGCGCTCGTCATCGCCCACGTAGACGCCGGCCTCGGGTGGGCACCCACAGGCATTCAGTGCGTACGCAATCGGTGCCGGATCCGGTTTGGGCCTTGCGGCCGTGTCGCCACTGACCACGCAGGCCGCTCGCTGGTCCAGACCCAGCAGTCGTACCAGCGGGGTGGTTAGACGTGTCACCTTGTTGGTGACGATGCCCCAGCGCAGGTCCGCCTGCTCCAGGGCGTCGAGCATGCGCTCCACGCCCGGAAAAAGGGTCGTGTGCTGGCACAGGGCGGATTCGTACCGGTCGACGAACTCCACGCGCAGGTCCTCGTATCCGGCGTCGCCCGGCTTGAGGCCGAAGGCCTGCCCTATGAGGCCGCGCGCACCGTGGCTTGCCCACGGCCGCAGCACTTCCAGGGGCAGCGGCGCCTTGCCGCGCGCACCCAGGCAGGCGTTGATGGCCCCGGCAAGATCCGGTGCGCTGTCGGCCAGTGTTCCATCCAGGTCAAAAAGGACCACCCGGATCCCGGACGCAGCGATCGAGGCGGAGACGGTGGCTGACATCATGCTGGCCGCCGGCATCCCATGAGGTAGTTGATGCCGGTATCGGCGTTGAGCCAGAAGCGGCCGGCCAGCGGGTTGTAGTGCATGCCCGTGACCTTTTCCACCTCAAGTCCGGCGGCGCGCGCGCCCCGCGCCAGTTCGCTGGGGCGGATGAACCGCGCGTACTCGTGCGTGCCGCGCGGCAGCAGCCGCAATACATACTCGGCGCCGACAATGGCAAACAGGAAGGACCGCGGGTTGCGGTTGATCGTGGAGAAGAGCACCAGCCCTCCGGGCTTGGCCAGCTGGGCACATGCGGCGATGGTCTGCGCCGGATCGGGTACATGCTCGAGCATTTCCATGCAGGTCACCAGATCGAATTGACCGGGGCGTTCGCGCGCGAGGTCCTCCGCGGAAATCGCCTCATAGGTGACGCTTGCCCCGCTCTCCAGGGCGTGCAGCCGCGCAACCTGCAGAGGCTTGCCGGCGAGGTCGATCCCCAGCACCTGTGCACCGCGAGCGCTCATGGCTTCGGACAGTATCCCGCCGCCGCAGCCTACGTCGACCACCGAGCGACCCGCCAGCGCCGTTTGCCCTTCGATCCATTCCAGGCGCACCGGGTTGAGCTGGTGCAGGGGACGAAACGCGCCCTTGGGATCCCACCAGCGGTGCGCCAGGTCGCTGAATTTCTTCAACTCTGCGGGGTCGGCGTTGAGCTTGGTTTCCGTCATGATCCTCGATGTCCTTGGGCGGTCGGCCTGCGCCAGCCGCGTTGTGCAGCGGAGCCCGCGCAAAGCTGCTGTGCTGGCGGGATGCTACCGCGACCGCACGGGCCCATGGGTGCCCCGCGGCACGGATAAGCCTGCCCATAAAAAAACCCCGCCGAAGCGGGGCTCTGCGTGGCCAACGCGCCGGGACGGCGCGCTGGCGCAACAGCTATCACTCGTGCACTTCCTTGTAGCCGTCGACTTCGACATCCACGCGGCGATTCTTGGCGCGGCCGGCTTCCGTCTTGTTGTCGGCGACAGGTTCGCTCTTGCCCTTGCCGATGGTCTTGATCTTGTCGGCGGCAACACCGTGGGCGACCAGGTAGTCGCGCACGGATTCAGCGCGGCGCACCGACAGCTTTTCGTTGTACGTGACGCCGCCCAGGCCGTCAGTGTGGCCGGTCACGGTCACCGTATTGAGCACGGTGGCGCTCTTGAGCTTGTTGACCAGTTCGTCAAGTGCAACCAGCGCGCCTGGCTTGAGCGTGGCCTTGTCGAAGTCGAAGAGTTCATCCGACCCGAAGGTGAGCTTCTGCTGCATCGCCTGCTTCACCGGGGCCGGGGGCGGCGGCGGGGGCG
>CAIQGU010000277.1 GCA_903871435.1 uncultured Burkholderiales bacterium
GACCATCGATGTTTCCGGAGGTTAGAAATGCCGCAACGCCATCCGCACGGCATTCCCGCCCACACCCGTAGCCGCGTCCATTGGATCGCCCGGCTGGCGGTGCCGGCGGCCGTTGCCCTTGCACTGCTGGGTTGTGCTGCCGAGCGTGATCACTCGGAGGGGATGCGCAGCATGACGGAGGGGGACCCTGAGAAGGGTCTTGCCCTGCTGGCGCGCGCGAGCCAGGCCGAGCCGAGCAATCCGCAGTACCGGCTTGATTTTCTCAAGCAGCAGGCGCTTTCGGAGCGCGACGCGACGGCGCGTGGCGACGATGCGCGGCGCCGCGGCGACCTGGAAGAAGCACGCAAGTGGTACCTGGTGGCGCTGCGGGTGAATCCGGGTTCGGACGGCGCGCTGCGCGGCATCTCCAATGTGGAGATGGACGGGCGGCACGTGGTAGCCATTGGCGAGACCGAAGCGCTCATGGGCAAGGGGCAGTTCGAGGCCGCGCGCGACCGGCTGCACAAGGTACTGCTGGAGGACTCCTCCAATATAGCGGCGCAAAAGCTGTGGACGCGGCTGGCCGAGCAGCAGGAAGCCGCCGATATCGCCAAGCAGGCGTCCATCTCGGCCAGCTCGGTGATGCGCAAGCCGGTATCGCTGCAGTTTCGCGACGCCAACCTGCGCCTGGTTTTCGAGGCGCTTTCGCGCACGACCGGCCTGAACGTGATCTTTGATCGCGACGTGAAGCCGGACCTGAAGACCACGATCTTCGTGCGCGACGCCTCGGTGGAAGACACCGTGGACATGATCCTCTTGCAGAGCCAGCTCGAGAAGAAGGTGCTCAACGCCAATACCCTGTTCATCTACCCGTCCACCGCGGCCAAGCAGAAGGAATACCAGGACCTGAAGATCCGCGTGTTCCAGCTCTCCAACGTCGACGGCAAGTATATGCAGACGCTGCTCAAGACCGTGCTCAAGACAGCCGACCTGTCGCTCGACGAGCACACCAACACGCTGGTGGTGCGGGGCACGAACGACATGATCGGCGTGGCCGAGAAACTCATCGCGGCGCACGACCTGCCCGATCCGGAAGTGATGCTCGAGGTGGAGGTTCTGGAAGTATCCCGCGACAAGGCGAGCACGCTGGGCATCCAGTGGCCCACCACGGCCACGATAGCCACGCCCGCGAACCAGACGCTCAGCGCGCTGAACCACACGCCGCTCAACACGTTGTCGATATCGTCGTTCTCGGCCACGCTCAACCTGCAGGCCCAGGACACGGATTCGAACATCCTAGCCAGCCCGCGCATCCGCGTGCGCGACAAGGAAAAAGCCAAGATCCTCATCGGCGACAAGGTGCCGGTGATCACCAACTCCGTCACGCCCGTTTCCACCGGCTCGCCGGTGGTAACCGGCTCGGTGCAGTACCTGGACGTGGGCATCAAGCTCGAAGTGGAGCCGCACGTTTATCTTGAGGGCGACGTGGGCATCAAGATGAGCATCGAGGTGAGCAACATCATCAACCAGGTGACCAATGCCGCCTCGGGCTCGGTGGCCTACGAGATCGGCACGCGTTCCGCGCAAACCAGCCTGCGGCTGCGCGACGGCGAAACGCAGATCCTCGCCGGTCTGATCAACGACCAGACCTCCGACACCTACAGCCACGTGCCGGGGATGGTGAACTTCCCCGTCCTGGGCCAGCTCTTTGGCAGCGACAAGAAAGACCACACTAAAGACGAGATCGTGCTGTCGATCACGCCGCACGTGCTGCGCGCCCCGGCCATCGCCGACCGGCGCAACCGCGATGTGTTCTCGGGCAGCGAGTCGGCGGTACGCGAAAACCCGCTGCGCCTCGATCCCGTGGGCTCGGTGAGCAACTCGGCCAACGGGGCCACGCCCGCTCCCGTCGTGCCCGGCTTTGTCGGCGGCGGCGGCGGTGCGGGAGCAATGCCGGGTGGATCGCCCGCCGAACCCCCTGTGAGCAGTGACCCGCGCGTGATGGGCAGCACTCCGAAGCATCAGCGTCCGGCGGCCGGCACGGCCTGGCCCCCGGGCGGCCGCCCTGGCGATCCGGGCGTGATCGTCATACCCGAAACTCCGGATGCACCCGCGCCGGCAGCGCCACCCCCGGCTCCGGCCGCGCCTGCAGCGGGCGCGGCGACACCCGCGGCGCCGGCACAGCCGGGCGGCGCGGCAACTGACGCTGGGGCGGCGCCCGCCCCGGGCAGCACTACCCCGTAAGGGCGCGGCAAAGAAACTTTCCATGCGCTGTCGCATCGACAACACCGCGAACCTCCCCCTGGCCCCTGGCCCGGGTGGGATGCTGGCCGCGCACGGGTTCACGCTCATCGAACTCGTCGTCACGCTCACGCTTGTGAGCGTGCTGGCGATGGTGGCAGTGCCGCTCTACGAAGTGACGGTGACACGGTCCAAGGAATCGGAGCTGCGCAGCGCGTTGCGAGAAATCCGCACGGCGCTGGACGCCTACAAGACGGCAGCGGATTCCGGCGTCATCTCCAAGGGCATCGGCGA
>CAIQGU010000278.1 GCA_903871435.1 uncultured Burkholderiales bacterium
ATCAGGGAGAGCTGATCGGCCCTGGGTATCTGCCCCAGCACATGCACGCGTTGCGCGAGCCCCAGGGATTCAATGAGCGCGTCGACTTTTCCGCTATAGGCAGGATCGCGGTAGTCGCTGGTGTCGCCGGTGAAGACCAGGTCGGCCGGCATCTGCGGGTCACGGGCCAGTAGATCGGCAAAAGCCTGCAGTATCACCGGATGTTGCTTGTGCAGCCAGCGCTGGCTGCAACTCAGGAAAAAGGGCCGCTCGATTCCATACGTGCTGCTTGCCACCTCCGGCGCGGATATCGCCGTGATGTCCGGCAGCGCCGTTGGCATGCGCAGCACCTGCTTTGATCGCGCCGCCGCGGGGTAGAAGCGTTCGACGTCCACCGCGGCTGTGGCCGAGGTGACGAAAACCCCCGTTGCGTTTTCAACGAGGGAACGGAACAGGACGTCGCGCTGGATGCGCTCCTGCTGGCTGAACAGGTGGGGAAGGTACTGGTGCTGGAAGTCGCAGATATAGCCGAACCAGGGAATGGGGAAATCCGTGCCGAGGTTGATGGATGCCGGCCCCATCACCTGGATGGCAAGCTCCCCCACGGCGCGGCGCAGGTCCTTGTAAAAGACGATTTGCCCGATGCGTGTTGTGTCTAGCAGGCACTGCAAGGGCCCGGCGACCTTCAGGTTTGCAACGTCGACCGGCAAAAGATTGGCGGACGTCTGCTCCGCTGACGCACCCAGGGCGCGGATGTCCATCAGCACTGTTACCTGCACGCTCTGGTTCGCCGCCACGGAATTGACGCAATTGAGCAGGTTGGCGAGCAGATGTGCCCCGCCCATCCAGCCGACGTAGTGGTCCGCCAGGAACGCAACTGATAATGGTTTCATCGGGTTTTCCTGTTGACAGCCGATTCCAGGCTGCGGCTCGTTGGCGGCGGTTTGCCGGCAGCGGCGCGTAGCAGCGGGCCCGCCAGGCTAAAGGCGATGCCCGGAATGCCCGGAATGCTAGCCCGTCGGGCGGGTGCTGAGCCCCCGGAAATGGGCGGCCTTGTCCGGATTGCCGGAAAGATCGTGCAGTACCGCCAGATTATGAGCAGCGAGGAAACTGCCGCGGCCTTCGACCGAGCCCTCCAGGAGGGGTGCTTCACCCAGTTCAAGGCAGCGCATCCAACTGGCTTCCATCATTGGCAACAACGCGCCGCTGCGCGCGGGATTGGCCAGCGCCACATCGAGCAGCAGATCACCCAGCGCGAAGTGGAAGTCCGGAGAATGCTGCCACCACGGCGACTGCGCCTGCGCGAATTGCAAGGCTGCATCGAAGTCACGCGTGCGCTTCATGCAATAGAGTTCGCGAACCACAAGATCGTGCAGCCAGCCGCAGCGCCCACGCAGCGCTGCTGCCTCGGAGGCCGTAGCCGGTGGCCAGCCGGTGGCCTGACGCGCCAGCAGGAACTGTGTGCAGGCTTCGGCGTGGCGGTCGTGGACCTGCAGGTCCTTGCCCAGCTGGTACCGCAGGTAGGCATTGGCAGGATCCGACTGCAGCTGGCGCAGCAGCAGCGCTTCATTGCGATCACCCTTGCGGACCTGCTGCTCGCGCCGGTAACCATCGTGACCGACGTGCAAGGGCAGCCGGCGCGCGGGCAAACGGTGGACGGGCTGCTCGTGGATACGGCCCTCGTAGAGAACCCCGCGCGGCAGAAAGCGCGTGATCCAGCTGGGGGCTATCCGGACCGCAGTGCCATCGTCGAACGCGCTGCGGACGTCGATCTCGCCAACGAACAGCGCCGGTCCCGCTGCAGCGCCGCTTGCCGACTTGACCGCCTCGCGCAGGCAGTCCCCGCCGCTCTCGATCCATTCGTCCGCATCCAGTACCAGGCGCCAGTCGGCATCGGTAAGCGTCAGCGCATGATTGCGGGCGGCCGAAAAATCGTCCACCCAGGTGAATTCTGCGACCCGCGCACCGCAGGCAGCCGCAATGGCGCGCGTGTCGTCCGTCGAGCCGGTGTCGACCACCAGCATCTCGTCGACGAAGGGCGCAGCGCTTTGCAGGCAGCGGGCCAGGCAGCGGGCCTCGTTGCGGGCAATGACCGTGAGGCAGATCATGGCCGGGCCGCCCGCTCAGGGCTGCCGGTCGCCGGGTGTTGCGCCCGCATCCTGCATCCGCCCCGAACTGTGCATCAAGGTTTGTGGGTCCAGGCCGTGCTCGAGCCGGTAAGCCCAGGCCAGCACCTCGGCGACCGCGACATACAGCGCCGGGGGAATGCGCTGGTCCAGATTGAAGTTCATGAGTGCTGCCACCAGTTCGCGCGATTCGTGTAC
>CAIQGU010000279.1 GCA_903871435.1 uncultured Burkholderiales bacterium
AGCCAGATGGCCAGCCGTGAACGCCACCTCGAGATGCAGGCCGCCCAGCGGGCGGCAGATAAGCGTGCCTGATATCGACCTACACGCCGGCGCCGGCTCGTCGCGAGCCTTCTGGCAGTGAAAAAAGGCGAACTGGCAGTATTGGGCGCTGTTGCCTTGCTCGCGGTTGGTGGGATTACCCGTGTTGCGCTGCAGCATCCGCAGGCGCAGGACCGCGAGATTCCCTACTATTCCACCGCAGCGGCGCCCTTGGCGGCCCGCGCCGGCGACCTGATGCGGGAGCAGAACTGCCGGCAGTGCCATAGCCTGTGGACGTCGCGCGACCCCACGCAGTCGGTGCCCGCACCCATGCTCGATGGCATGGGCGCCCTGCGCAGCGAGCGGTGGTTGTTCGACTATTTTTCCGCCCCGGATCCGCAGGCGATACTGCCCTCGCGGCTCAAGCGCGAATACCGTCACCCGTCAATGGCCGCAATGCCGGAACCCGACCGGCATACCCTGGCCCAGTACGTGGCCAGCCTGCAGGTGAAGGACTGGTATCTCGATCAAACCCGACGCCTTGAGCACGACAAGCTCACGGGCGACGACACGGCGGAAAAATAACCGCGACTGGCGCGGCTGGGTGTCGGTCCGGGCGCCCTCCGGGTAGGCGGGTACGGATGCTCAGGTCCGGCGGCGCGCCGGCGAGGCGGCACGGCGCGCGCGCAGCAGACGCGCCCGCACACTGACAACCTCCACGATGACCACCAAGGCCAAGGCACCATACGAGCCCCAGATATAGCCGCCATACCCCCCCATGGCCCAGAAAGCCTGCCAGCTGCCCCAGTTCATGCCGAGGCCCCCGTCAGTGCGCGCACCCACTCGGTGCCGCGCTCGCGTTCCAGGACAATGGCGCGCGCCCGGGCAAGCGCAGCCGCGATGCAATAGGCCCAGAAGGCCAGCGCCATGATGCCCATGGCAGCCAGCATGGGCGTGGCGATGGTAGGTGCGCGTCCTAGCGTAATGGAGGACCCCTGGTGCAGGGAATTCCACCATTGCACCGAGAAATAGATGATGGGAACGTTGACTACGCCCACCAGCGCGAGCAGACCGGCAGCGCGATCGGCGCGGCGTACATCGTCGATAGCGCTGTGCAGCGCCATGAAGCCCATGTACAGGAACAGCAGCAGCAGGGTGGACGTCATCCGGGCGTCCCAGACCCAGTAGGCACCCCAGGCTGGGCGGCCCCACAGGGCTCCCGTCCACAGGGCGAGGAACGACATGAGCGCGCCGGTAGGCGCGAGCGCACTGGCCATGATGGCCGACATGCGGGTATTGAACACGAGCCCGAGCGCAGCCCAGAAGGCCATCACCACATAGATGAACATGCCCATCCAGGCGGCGGGGACGTGGATGAACATGATGCGGTAGGCCTCGCCCTGCTGGGCGTCCGTCGGGGCAATGAAGAAGCCGACGTAAAGTCCCGCCACCGCCAGCAGGGCCGCCAGGACCGCAATGAACGGGATGATGCGGCCGGTCAGCCGGTAGAACTCGGCGGGTGCCGCATAGCGAAACAGGCGGAATCCGGGGGTGGTCGGGTTGAGGGCTTGCATGGCAACCTTCGTCAAGGGTATTTACTCCAAGGATATCCGTAATGCGGTGGCGATGGCCCAGGGCGCCAGCGCGGCGGATCCCAGCGAAAGACCACCCAGGAGGAACAGGTTGGGGGCTGCCGACAGGCCGCCGGCGGTTGCGTCCACGGCACCCGCGCCGAAAATCAGGATGGGCACGGTCAGCGGCAACACCAGCAAGGTGACCAGCACGCCGCCTCCCCGCAGGCCCAGCGTAAGCGCCGCCCCCACCGCGCCGATCAGGCTCAGTGCCGGCGTGCCCAGGGCCAGCGCCGCAATCAGCGTGCAACCCGGCTCGAAGCGCAGATCGAACATGACGGCAATGGGAATTGCCGCCAGCGTGATGGGCGCTCCGGTCACCAGCCAGTGCGCCAGCACCTTGCCGATGACGATGAGGGCCGCCGGCTGACCGGAGAGCAGCATCTGTTCGAGGGCGCCATCGGCGTGATCCTGCGCGAAAAGACGCGGCAACGAAACGATGGATGCCAGCAGAGCAGCGACCCAGACCGTTCCCGCGCCTATCGTCCGCAACACGTTGATCTCGGGGCCGACACCCAGCGGGACCATGGTGACCACCACGACAAAGAACATGAGCACGTTGAGCACGTCGCCGCGCTGGCGCAATGCCAGCAGCAGGTCGCGGCGCAATACCGCGAGGAGCGCGCTGCTCATGCCGGCACTCCGGAGGAATCGTCCGGCTCGAATGCGCGCTCATCTCCTGCAGCTCCGGCAAGTTCGAGGCGGCGCGTGCCGCCGGGCAGGGTTATCGACTGATGCGCCGTCAGAAGGACCAGACCGCCCGCTGCCATCTGCCGCTCGATGAGGCCGTTGAGCGTGGCTACGGCCCCGCTGTCGAGGGCATTGAAGGGTTCATCGAGTATCCACAAGGCGGCAGCGCGCGGCGCGCACAGGCGCGCGAGGGCAACGCGCCGCTTCTGGCCCTGCGAGAGATGGCGCGCCGGGATATCGGCGTGATCGGCCAGCCCGACCCGCTCAAGCGCCGCGAGACCTGCATCCACCGAGGCTCGCTCGCCGCGCAGCGCCGCAGTGAAGCGCAGATTTTCCAGGGCGCTGAGGTCGTCCTTGACGCCATTGAGGTGGCCGACAAAAGCAAGGTCGGCGCCGAATTCCTCGCGCGAGCGGCGGATATCCGTTCCCTTCCACCGGACGGTGCCCTCCGTGGGCATCAGAAGGCCGGCGATGATGCGCAGCAGGGTAGTCTTGCCCGCGCCGTTCCTGCCGGCGATGTGCAGGCACTGGCCCGGTGCCAGTTCGAAGTCGAGGCCGGAAAAGAGACAGCGCTCCCCCCGCGTGCATGCGAGACCGGTTGCCTGGAGCATGTTCAGTCAGCCACCAGCGACATGTCAACCGCCCGTCAGCAAAACGACGGCCAGCGCGGCGATGCCTTCGCCGCGCCCGGTGAAGCCCAACCACTCCGTGGTCTTGCCCTTTACCGAAACCTCGGCGACGTCGATCTGCAACGCCGCGGCCAGCCGGGCCCGCATCGCCCCTACATAGGGCGCGATGCGCGGCTGCTGGGCGATGATCGTGCAATCGACATTGCCTACCCGCCAGCCCTGGGCATGCACCTGGGCAAGTGCCTGGGCCAACAGCTGCATGCTGTCTGCGCCGCGGTAGCGTTCGTCGCTATCGGGAAACAGGGCACCAATATCACCCAGCCCGGCCGCGCCCAACAGGCCATCGATGACGGCATGGGCCAGCACATCGGCATCGGAATGCCCCAGCAGGCCCTGCGCATGGGCCAATTCCACGCCAGCCAGCACCAGCCTGCGGCCTGGCACCAGTGCATGGACGTCGAAACCCTGACCTACGCGCAAGCGCATCACCATAGACCCTCACTGCGAAGCAAGCTTTCGGCCAGCGCAAGATCTGCCGGCTCCGTGACCTTGATATTGCCGGGATCGCCGGCAACGAGGCGGGGCTGCAGCCCCAGGCGCTCGATCGCCGACGATTCGTCGGTAATTCCCGGCGCTGTCTCGCAGTCCTGCAGCGCGCGCGCCAGCGTGGCGGCGCGGAAAAACTGCGGCGTCAGTGCCCGCCACAGGCCGGCACGCTCGACCGTCTGCGCAACGCGCCCGTCGGCGCCACGCTTGACCGTGTCGCTGACCGGAACCGCCAGCAAGCCGCCATGCTCGTCGATGCCACCCTGATCGATGAGCGCGCCCAGGTCGGACGCGCGCAGGCACGGCCGGGCGGCATCGTGCACCAGTACCCAGGCATCGGCATCCATCTGCGGCAGGGCAGCCAGCAGACCGGCGCGAACCGAGAGCGCGCGTGTTGCCCCGCCCACGGGAAGAATTTCGCAACGCGGCGGCAGGGGCAGATGCGCGGCTTGAGTATCGCCCGGGGCAACAATCACGAAGACGCGCGTCACGCGCACATCGGCCAGCAGGCACGCGACCGAGCGCTCCAGCAAGGTGCGCCGCCCCAGCGGAAGATATTGCTTGGGGCGGTCGGCACCCATCCGGGTACCGTTACCGCCCGCAGGAACCAGGCCGAATATCTGCTTCAACAAGTGCCCATTCAGGAGCCAGGGTGAGCCAGCGCATGGCGCGCGACGCCCAGCGCTCCCTATAATACCGGCATGCAGATGCTCAAAGGCCCGCGCGGCGTCGCTCTCGCACGCCCGGTCCTGCGGGCGGGATCCCGTGCGGCTGCGCCGCGGCCGGCTGGTTCGGGAGACGCCTGGTTGCTGGCGCAGGTGGCGCAACAGGGCCGGGAGACGGGCCGCCTCACGGTACTCATCTGCGCCGACGCCATCGATGCGCAACGCCTGAACGCGGAAATTCCGTATTTCGCGCCGGATCTGGCCGTTGCACCGTTTCCCGACTGGGAAACCCTGCCATACGACATTCTCTCCCCGCATCCGGACCTGGTGTCCGAACGCCTCGAAGCGCTGTACCGCCTGTACTCGCGGCCGGCAACGGGCGTGCGCAGCCCGGAGCCGGCTGCGCCGCCGGCCGAAGCGAGGCCGGAACATGTCGACGTGCTGGTGCTCTCGGCCACCAGTGGCCTCGGGCGTCTTGCCCCGGCGGAGTACATCGCCGGGCGCACCTTCTTCTTCCGGCAGGGCGAATCCATCGACCCGGAAAAACTGCGCAACCAGATGGTGCTGGCGGGCTATCAGGCGGTGACGCAAGTCGTCGCGCCCGGCGAGTTTGCCATTCGCGGCAGTCTCATCGATCTGTTCCCGACGGGGTCTCCCATCCCGTATCGGCTCGATCTCATCGACACGACGATAGATTCGATCCGCACCTTCGACCCTGACACGCAACGCAGCCTGTACCCGGTTGGCAATATCCGGCTGCTGCCGGGCCGGGAGTTCCCGTTTGATGAGCCGGCGCGCGGCGCCTTTCGCGGGCGCTGGCGCGAAACCTTCGATGGCGATCCCACCCGGTCCACGGTGTACCGCGACGTGGGCAATGGCATTGCGGCGGCCGGCATCGAGTACTACCTGCCGCTATTTTTCGATCGCTGCGCAACGCTCTTTGACTATTTGCCGGCCGACACCCAGGTCATAACCCATGGCGACGTCAGCAGCGCCTGCCGGCGCTTTTGGACCGAGACGGCCGAACGCTTCCGCTTCCTGTCGCGCGACACGCAGCGGCCCTGCCTGCGTCCCGACCAGTTGTTCCTGGGGACGGAAGAGTTTTTCACCGCCCTCAAGCCCTTTGCCCGGCTGGCTGTCACCGCGCCGGCCGCTACGCCTGCCGGCGAAACGCCCATCGCTGCCGACGTGGCCGCGACGGACGCCACCGAGGGGGAGTTCACGGCGCTGCCCGAGCTCGCCATCGACCGGCGCGCCGCGGACCCGCTCTACCGCCTGCGCGCCTGGCGCGCCGGCTTCGATGGCCGGGTACTGCTGTCGGCCGACTCGGCAGGACGGCGCGAGACCATAGCCCAGCTGCTGGGCGAGTTCGATTTCCCGATTGTCGACTGTGCGGATTTCGCCGCCTTCCTCGCAAGCGACCTCGACTTCTCGCTCACGGTATCGCCGCTGCACCAGGGTTTCTGCCTGCCGACGGCCGGCCTGGCGATCATCACGGAAGCCGAACTCTTTGCGAGCAATCCGCGCCGCCAGCGCGATCGCAACCGAGAACGCGCTTCCAATGTCGATGCCATGGTGCGCGATCTCGCAGAGCTGCGCGTGGGCGATCCGGTTGTGCATGTGGACCATGGCATCGGCCGCTACCTGGGCCTCGTGTCCATGGATCTGGGCGAAGGCGCCGCCGAATTCCTGCACCTCGAATACGCCAAT
Source organism: uncultured Burkholderiales bacterium (assembly GCA_903871435.1). Taxonomy (GTDB): domain Bacteria; phylum Pseudomonadota; class Gammaproteobacteria; order Burkholderiales; family Burkholderiaceae_F; genus GJ-E10. The sequence continues at coordinate 5,890 of CAIQGU010000279.1, forward strand.
GGCTCCAAGCTCTATGTGCCGGTTGCGCAATTGCACCTGATCGGCCGCTACAGCGGTGCCGATCCGGATGCGGCGCCCCTGCACGTGCTGGGCTCGGGCGACTGGGACCGGGCGCGGCGCAAAGCGGCCAAGCAGGTGCGCGACACCGCCGCCGAACTGCTCAACCTCTACGCGATGCGCGCGGCGCGCAAGGGCCACGCGTTCACCTACGCCGAGGGCGACTATCAGCGCTTTGCCGAGGGCTTTGGCTTCGAGGAAACGCCCGACCAGCAGGCGGCGATCACTGCGGTGCTCAAGGACATGCGCTCGGGCGCGCCCATGGACCGCCTGGTATGCGGCGACGTGGGTTTTGGCAAGACCGAGGTGGCCATGCGCGCGGCCTTTGTGGCGGTGCAGGATGGGACCCAGGTTGCGGTACTGGTGCCCACTACCCTGCTCGCCCAGCAGCAT
>CAIQGU010000280.1 GCA_903871435.1 uncultured Burkholderiales bacterium
CCACGGCGTAGACCGCGTGCTTGTCGGACCAGGCGGTGTAGCCGCCGGCAGCGTGGATCACGCCAAAAATGGAATTCGTACGAACGAACTGCCAGGGGTAGACCGGGGAGCAGTTGTTGAACGGATCGCGCGGCAGCTTGGCCGGGTCGATCGACAGGATGCCGCCGTCGTACGGTGATGCGTACGGTCCGCCGCCGTTGAGTTGCGACTGGTCGATTTCAACGCCCTCTTCGTACTCGGTCGTGGTGCCGTTGGGAATGCCCGGGGTGCAGGTGCCGAAGCCCAGGCCGTTGCCGGTCGACTTGGCGGGGGGGGCCAGAACGCGGTCGTAGGCCACGTCATAGAAGGCGCCCACCGTCTTGGGGGAGCCGCCGGTGACGATCGCCATCAGGCCGGGAAAGGAATCCGACGGACGCGAGGTTGACGTGCGCGTGTAGTTGACGCCATGCTGGCCCAGCTCGGCGAGCGTGGGGCAGTAGCCGCCAGCTACGCAGTTCTCGTAATCCAGTGCGTGAAAGCCGTCGATACTGATCAGAAGCACGTGCTCCTTCTTCAGTTCACCAGCGCTGGCGCCCGACGTCGCTAGCGCGGCAGCGGCCGCGAGCAGCGCGGGAGCAATAAATCCTCTCAACATGATCTTTTCTCCTCGATCCAGGTGGAAGTCCTCCCGCGTTTTGCGTGTCGCAAGGCGGGTTGCGTATCGCAGAAAAGGCAAGAAAAAGTCCCACGAACGAGGACCAAATGCCCTGTCGCGCGACCCAGATTCCACCGGATGAGAATGACGTATCCGTGACCTTTTATTGACGTTTGAAAGTCAAGGCCTGCGCGCGTGTCCGGCGTTTGCCACCGAACCTTGACGCGTTGCAGCGCACGCGATTCACACGCCGAGATGCAAGCGCAGCACCGTCATGGCCGACTCCTCGAATCCGTGGCGCGCGTAGAACCGTTGCGCTGCAATATTGACCCGGTCGGTCAGCAGCGTGATGCGCGTGAAACCATGATCTCGTGCATAGTCCACGGCGGTTTGCAGCAAGCGCGAGCCCAGGCCGCCACCGCGCTGTTCGGGATGCACGATCATGTCCTCCAGCCAGCATGCCGCGGCGCCCTGCGCCGTGCTGACGGTAAAGAGCAGACTCACCATGCCGGCAATTTTATCGTCGATGCGGGCGACCAGGATGACGCCCGTGCTCGGGGAATTTATGATGAGGCGCAGGCCGTCTTCCTGCCGTCTCCGGTCTGGCTTGAAATCCGCTTCCTGGGCAAACAGCACACCGAGCAGGGTCGCAAGCTCGAAGATGTCGTCGATTCCTGCCGGCTCGATAATTTCCACGGAGACGTCCCCCTTAACATGCATATCGCGATTCTGACCTTCGACGCCTTCAACGAGCTCGATTCCTGGGTTGCCTACGGTATTTTGAATCGAATCAAGCGACCGGGGTGGCGGGTCACGCTGTCGAGTCCCACGCCGACGGTAACGTCCATGAACGGTGCGGTGGTGCACGCCCAGTCAACGCTCGCCGACGCCTGCGAAGCCGACGTGGTGCTCGTCGGCAGCGGCATGAAGACCCGCGAGATTGCTGCTGATCCGGCCCTGCTGTCCCAATTCAAGCTCGATCCGGCACGGCAGCTGATAGGCGCGCAGTGCTCGGGAACGCTGTTGCTGGCGAAATTGGGCTTGCTGGGCAAGATACCCGCGTGCACCGATCTGCTGACCAGACCCTGGGTCGTCGAAGCCGGTGTGGATGTGCTGGATCAGCCGTTCTATGCCGCCGGCAATGTGGCGACGGCGGGCGGCTGCCTTGCATCGCAGTACCTGGCGGCGTGGGTCATCGCCCGCAAGGAGGGGGAGCAGGCCGCCCGCAGCGCCCTGCACTACGTCGCTCCCGTGGGGGAAAAGGACGAGTACGTGAACCGTGCGATGAGGAAAATTGGGCCGTATTTGTAGCTTGCGAAATCAATGAAGCCCGGTTTCCAATCGGTCGATCAGTCCTTCGGTTTGGTCAGCCAGCTCTTGACGCCGGCATGTTCAGCTACGGCCGCGTGCAATTTGAGCAGCTTGGGGCAATGATCCAGCACGGACGTTGGTATGTGATCCAGCACACCCGACGTCAACCATCGCGTCATCATGTAGAGCTTGAGGTCGGCAACCTGCAGTATTGCGCCACCCAGGAAGGGTCCGTCGCCGATCTGCCGCTCCACCTGGCCGCCCCAGGTCTTGAGTTCATTGGCTGCCAGGGCCGCTCGGGCGGCTTGCTTCTGTTCGGGATCGGCGATGCGCAGCGTAGGGGAGATCGTGTGCCGGATATCCTCGACCGCGCACATGACCGCCTCGTGCCGGGCAGCTTCGAAGTGATCAGCGGGGTGCAGTTGGTGTTCGCGCCCGATGAGGACAAGGATCGCATTCGACTGGGAGAGGGGCGGTTTGCCGGGAAGTTCAAGCACCGGCAAGGCGCCAAACGGCGTGCCCTGCTTCATCGGCGGCCAGTCCTTGGTCGGTACCCGGACATCGTCGAAATCGACTCCGGCCACATGCAGGGCAATGCGGCACTCTTCGCCCCGGCTGGCGGGGAAATCAAAATAGATCAGGCGTGGCTTGGTCATTGGAACCTCTGTCGATGAATGGGCATTATCCAGCAACCACGTGACCCGCGTCCATCGGTACCCCCGCGCACAACGGAACTCGCCCTGCTGCAGGCAAAAACCGGGGCGGGAGCCCGGCTTGCAATACGCCAAGGTTGCGGGTCATGCAGCACCCTTCTTGGTTGCTTGTGACAGCAGATAAAACTGCCGCAGCACATTGCCGTCCGTGTTGTCTTTTACGAGACGCAGGATTTCCGCACGCACCGTTTGGGCCTTCTCCGGCTGCTCTGCGTCCAGCCGCTGGAGGAGGGTCTTCAGGGGGCCGAAGGTGGCTTCGATCGAGACCAGGACATGATGTGGGCTCAGGGCCGGGAGATTCATTGAAGAGCGGCTGAACCGCATGCCCATGACTGCCTCCCCCAGCCGGGTCCGGACGATGTTGGGGTCACCCCACTGCGGCGGAGGCGCAGGGACCGGCGCGCCGGGGGAGGGTGCCGGCATTGCTCGACCAATCAGTGCAAACAAGCTGCCCATTGCGTGCTCGGGCGGCCAAGTGGAAAACGCAATCCGCCCGCCGGGTTTCAGCACTCGCAGCATTTCTGCCGTTGCCAGATCCGGGCGTGGCGCGAACATGTGGCCAAACTGGCTTAAAACGACATCAAACGCGTTGTCGGGGTAGGGCAGCGCCTCGACATCACCCTCCACAAATTCGATTTCCACACCCGCGAGGACAGCGTTCTCGCGGGCCCGCTCGAGCAGCGCTGGCGTCAGATCCAGACCCTTGACCCGTGCCCCGGCACGCGCGGCGGTGACGGCCACCACACCCGTGCCGCAACCGACGTCCAGCACGGACTCGCCGGGGGCGACCTTTGCGAAGGCGACGAGTTCGCCGGCAACCATGGTGGTGAAACCTTCATTGACAGCGAATCCGGACCACATTTCCCGCTGTAGGGATTTGAACTGCGCAAAGGGTGTGGTGTCCTGCATCGAAGCATTCATGATTCTCTCCTCAACAAACTACGATACGGTGCAATGCGTCTCGCGCCACTGCGCGTCGTCTATGGAAAGCGTGGCTTTGGGCGGCATCGGCAAGCGAAGCTGGCGATCGAACTTCGTGAAGTTGTAGCCCGGGTAAAACGGCGTCATGTTGAAATTGATGAACGCTTTTATCCTGTTGCCCATCGTCTGCTGGGCAAAGGGCAGGGCCGCATAGCGGCGTGCTGTGGTCTCGAAGGTTTCGGCCGGCGTACCCGTGACTTGTTCCACGACGTGAGTCACGCCGCCGCCAAACGAAAACGTGCCGCGCTTCATGTCTTCCATGTAGTGCCGCAGTATCGTGATCTGGTAGGGATCGATACCCTGCTGCTGTGCCACCTTGCCCAGCATCCAGATCGGCATGGGAACGGGCAGCACCCGGTGCCCGACAACCCGGGCAATGATGCGTGCCATTTCGTGCGCGGTGAGCAGTTCCGGTCCAGTTGGCCGGTAGCTGCGTCCTGCGTGCTTGTCAGGCCCCTGCGCCAGTAGTACGGAAACGACGCGCGCCATATCCTCGTTCGATACCGGGGCGGCGCGGCCTTCTCCCGACAAAACCGGGTAGATGCCAAGCAAAGCGGCAAAGTCCATCGTGCGCAGGAAATTGTGCGCGAACATTCCCGGGTTGAAGATGGTGTGCGCTACGCCCGGGATGGCGGAAAAGAGCTTGTCCACCAGCCAGGTTTGCTGGGTCATGGCGGCCGGGTGCGCCCGGTGGGAAGTCCACTGGCTCATCTGGACGACATGTTCGATCTTCGCTTCGCGCGCTGCTACCGCAAAGGCGGCCGCGCTCTGGATCATGAACGGCTCCATGATGGGCAGGTAATAGGCCCGATTCACTCCCCGCAGAGCGTCGAACAGCTGGTCGGGATCGTAGATATCGGCGACGACGACTTCGACGCCGCGCTGCTCAAGCGCCGCACTGCGGGAGTCCCGGCGGTGCACCATGGCCCGGACCGGCAGTCCCCGCGCGAGCAGCTCGGACACCACCGGAAGGCCGGTGCCTCCCGTTGCTCCAGTGACGAGAATCCTGGGTTGTGACATCAACGTGCTCCTTTGAAGTGAACTTTGCAGAAGAAAGAGTCGGGCGATGCTATTTAGATGATGCTTGACCGCTAACAAAGATTACCAGTACCATCTAAATTGTCAAGTGTTCGCTTGGCGTCCTTTTTATGGAGTGGCGACGGCGATGCGAGTTTCACGCGCGGCGATGGAACAGAGCCACGAACGAATCGTGGAGGGGGCCTCGCGCCTCTTGCGCGAACGCGGCTTCGAAAAGACTAGCGTTGCCGATGTGATGGAGGCGGCAGGCCTTACCCATGGCGGGTTTTACCGGCACTTCGAGACCAAGGACGCGCTACTGGCCGCGGCGATACGGGCAGCGTTCACACAGGTGACGGGGCCCATGCAGCGCAACGTGCAGGAACGGGCGCCTTTGGAAGCCCGCGTGGCGTACCACAATTACTACCTATCCGATGAGCACCTGGGCTTCGCGGGCGCGGCATGCCCCGTTGCCACCCTGGCGGGCGACATGGCGCGAGCAGGCCCTGAGCTGAAATCGTCCTTCGGGAACGGTATTAAGCAGATGCTCGAAACCGTTGCTCTCGCCCACGCGGGAAAAAATGAGGAGCGCCATACTGCAGCCGCACGGGAATTTGCCATGCTGGTGGGTGCGGCGGTCATTGCCCGCGCAAGTGATCCAGAAACGGCAAAGCGGGTTCTGGACGCGTGCCGCCCCCTCGCATGAAGCGTTGAGCCTCTCAATAAAAAAACCCCGGACCAAAAGGACCGGGGCTCTGTACGCACATTGACGGCCAACACAGCCGCCGCATCTCGCGCTAGAAGTGGTAACTCGTCGTAACGCCGAACGTGCGCGGCAGGAAGGTATAGCGCCTCTGGAGCAGCGAGGGCGATCCGCCCGAGGCGTAGGCCGGATTGACCTTGTCGACGTCGCTATACGAGTACGACGAAGGCGGGAATTCCGGGTGGGTGTTGAACAGGTTGTTGATGAAACCGGAGGCGCTCCAGCGCTTGTCGATGGTCGTGCCCAGGCGCAGAGACACGAGACTCGTCGCGGACGGGGTGAACGCGGACGGCGCGTATTGGCTGGTCGAGGGGTCTTCGGCGGCGGTGGGCGTGTTGTTGCGACTTTGGTGTTCGTAGTCCATCCGGACGTAGGACTTGTGGTCGAGTGCGTTGAAGCTGTACTGCGCGCCGACGGATATCGTCCATGGCGCGCTGGGCAGGCCGCTCTCCCCGCTCACGGCGTCACCTGCCGAGGTGATCGGCTGGCTCGCCGTCGGCGACAAGGCTGAGGTCTTGGAGAACCGGGCATCCGTGTAGCCTATGGCGGATTCGAAACTGAGTGACTCGTTGGGTGCCCATTCGATCTGCAGGTCGCCGCCCTTGGCCACCGCCGTGCCCACGTTGGCCGTGAACTGGAATCCGCAGCCCGGCAGATAGATGTTCTGCTGGATGTCCTTCCACTTGATGTAGTAGAGGCTGGAGGCCACGCGGAACCGGTCGTGGAAGTTGTTCTTCGTACCCACCTCGTAGCTTTGCACGGTATCCGACTTGTAGCTGTCGGGTGCATTGGCGATGCCAAAGTTGGTGTAGTCCGACGCGCATGCGGCCGACGGGATGGGCGGATTGGCCCCGCCGATCCGATAGCCTTTGGCGTATGTGCCGTAGAACAGATTATTGCTGTCGGCCTGGTAGGAAAGCCCCAGCTTTGGGGTGAAGGGTTTGTCGTGCACGCCGCCGGTGCCGGCATTGAGTCCGATGAAGTTCTGCGGGCCGTCCGCCGAGTGCGAGAAATTGATGTCTGTTTTCGCATAGCGCAGGCCAACCACTGCCTTGAGCTTGTCCGTGATGGCGATGCTGGTTTCGCCGAAGATGGCCAGCTGCTTGTCGCGGCTGAAGTTGTAGTTGTAGTACGAATCGCCGTTGGGCAGTAGCGGCTCGAGAACGGTAGCTCCGTCGGCTGCGTAGACGGCTTCCTCGTTGGCGATCAGCTGCGCGAGAGAGGCGGGCGCCCCGCCGAAGAACAGGCCCTGGAACAGCTGATACATCATCGGGTCGTTGATCTCTTCAACGCTGGTCTGGCGGTTGGCCGAAAAGAAGAGGCCGGTGGTCCAGGTGATCTTGCTGTTCGCGTCATCGTTGGACTGCAGGCGGACTTCCTGCGTGAAGTTGTCCTGCTTGTTCGTGACCGTTGCCGGGGAACGGTAATTCTGTAGCGCCCCCGGCAGGTGCAGGCCCGCGCCGTCAATCAGTGGGTAGTTGGCCTGGTTCGCAAACGGGAAGGCCCAGTTGAAGGTCTGGTAATAGCTGAGGTTGTACTCGGTACCGTTGTAGCCGCTCAGGTCCTTGCGGCGGAAGTACGAGGTGTTGGATATCAGCGAGGCGCCGAAGAGCTCGGTTTCCACTTTGATAGCTGGCAGGAAATAGTGGTCCGGCTCGTGGCGCAGGTCCGGTTCGGCGTTCTTGTAATTGCCGGCGCTCGAGTAAATCGGCCAGTATGCGGTGATGTCGTTGGTATTACGGTCCTGGTAGAGGAAGGACGGCGTCACCGTCCAGCTGTCGTTGATGGCCCACTTGGCGGCCAGGCGAATTGCGACCGTGTCGGCAAAGTTCGAAGCCTTCTGCACGGTTGCCTGGGTGAACGGGTCGATGTGGTCGATCCAGCCGCCATCGTGGCGGTACCACACACTGGCGCGGAAGCCCAGTGAGCCATCGATAATGGGTGCGCCGCCGGCGATACCGGCCTCGTAGCTGGGTTGCCCGCCCTGAGTGAAGGAAAGCTCGCTACGAGAATAGATACTGGCCTCATGCATATTGGGCGCAGCCATGATGTAGCGCACCGTGCCGCCCTCGGAGCCGGCGCCGAACAGCGTACCTTGCGGGCCGCGCAACACTTCGACGCGGTCCAGGTCGAATGTCTTGGGCAGGGTGTCGTCGGCATTGAAACCGAGCGCGCGCATCTGGATGGGCGTGTCGTCGATATACACGCCGGTGGTTCCGGAACCGCCCGAGGAGGAAATGCCGCGGATGGCAATGCTGTTGGTGCCGTTGGCGTCGATGGCAACCCCGGGCGTGTACTTGGCGACATCGGTGAAGTCCTTCACACCCTTGATGTCGAGCGTCTCCTGCGAGAAGGCGCTCACGCTCACCGGCACCTTGCTCATCGCCTCCTGGTGACGGGTGGCCGTGATGACGATTTCCTGCAACGTGCCGGCTTCCGGTGCGGCCTCGGGCGGGGGCGCCTCTGCGGGTGCCGGTTCAGGGGCACTCTGCGCTCGCGCAGCTGGCAGCAGGTTGACTGCCGCCAGTCCCAGGGCCACCAGCACGGCGGCGCGCGCTGCGCTCATGCGGCCGCTGTTGACCGACCGATTACACGAATAAGACTGCGATCCATTTGGAACCATTGCTTTTCCCCCGATTGCCGATCTTGCGTTTGAGTCATGTGAACTGCGTGTGACATTGTTTCTAGTTTGACTTGAACCTGCCGCACTGCAACTGCTATCCGGTGCCTTCGTGGTGCCATAGCAACACTTGGGCAGGCAGCATCACGGGACGCGCCTTAGGCCGTATTTCTCTCGAGCTGGCCCGGGAACTAGCCGGCCGCATGTTCCAGGAGTTCCTGCACCGCCCGGTGGCCTTGGTCGATAGCGCTGTCGGTATACGCGGCACGCCCCGAATCCGAATTGGCGATCGCTATGCTCCCGAAGCGGGCGCGCCCGATGATGTGCGGCTGCTGTTCGAGCGGCAGCACGGGTTCGAACAGCGAATTGAACTCCGGTGCGTAGCCGTGGGGCCAGCGGTTCACCATGATGCCGGTGATGTCCCGGGCCGGATCGAAGCCCGCGGAGCCCAGCATCCGGCCCAGCTGGTCGCGCACATTGCGCTCGATGGTTGTGAAAGGCGTTGTCAGCAGCTCGGCGCGGCCGGCGCGGTTCTGGTCAAACTCGCTCAGGCCCGGCTGGCACGGCGTGCGCTGCATGAAGACCAGGGTGGGTTCGTCCGGGCTGCGTGGACCGCGGTAGTCCCCGATGGCCATGTAGGCATTGAGATACACCGCGGGATGGTAGCTGCCCGGTGCCTCGATCTGTCGCACGCCCAGCTGGTGGAAGGCCCGCGCGTTGCGGATGGCAACGCTGGTGTAGAGCAACGGTGCCTTGACCAGCTCATGCAGCGCGCGCTTTTGCGCGTCGGGCAATTCCGGGCACAGATAGGGAATGATCATGTTGTAACAGGCCAGCACGCAATGGCGCGCGCGCACCCGCATGGGCTGGCCCTTGCTGACGTAATCGACCGCAGCGCCGCCGTCCGTGTTGCGCGCGCGCACCACCGTGCTGTTGAGCCGCAGGCGCGCCGCCGAATCCGGCCGGTCGAGCTTGCTGTAATCGAACCGTGCCGTGACCAGCTGTTCGACGCCACCAGCGGGGGCCACTTCCGGGATCAGGTCGCGCACCAGCAGGCGCGCGATCGTCGCGTTGCCGTCCGGGAAGTGATAATGGTAGGAGCCACCGGTGCTCGAATAACCGGCCGGGGTGTATCCCATTCGGTCGGTTGCGCCGTGCGCCAAGCGCAGGCCCTGCATGCCGACAGCGGCGTTGCTCTCGGCGCCCCAGAAGTCGAGCGCCGAAACGGCGTCGATGCCCACCGCGAAGCCGCCGTTGGTCTTCGAGGAATAAAAATCGAGGACCTGCGGGTCGACCTTGGCATAGTCGCGCAGGTAGTCTCGATAGCTGATGGTCGAGAGCAGGGCCTTTTTTTCCGCCGAGGTTTTACCCGGGAGGTAGTCCTCGTTGTCCAGTTCCAGGCGACGGATATCGGCACGCGCCTGGGGGTTCAGGGGGGTGTTTTCCAGGAAATGCACCCAGGATTTGCCATCGCGTCCGGCAATGAGCTTGTCAGCGCCGAAGGTCTCGCGGTCCAGGAAAACGCCGCGCTTCATCGGGTCGGTGTGGAAGAACTCGGGGTTGGCCGCCTTGCGCACCAGGGCCTGCACATCCACGCCCAGGGTGCGCAGCAGGCCGTCGGCCACCGCGCTGTAGGGGCGCGGGCTGTCGATCTCCGCGGTGCCGCCGTTGAGCAGATGCAGTCGCCCGTCAAGGTGATATTCATTGCGCCGCGCATGGCCGCCGAAATCGTCGTGATTGTCGAGCACGAGGATGCGCGCCTTCGGCGTTGCCTGCGTGCGGTAGAAATGGGCTGCAGCCAGGCCGCTGATGCCTGCGCCGACCACGATAAGCTCGTAGGTCTCCCCGGTATCGACCGCCTCGCCCCAAGAAGCGCCGTCACGGGCGGCGTGCGCAGCGGTAAAGGCAGCATCGTTGGAGCCGCGCAGTCCGGTCCATACGGGGGGGTAATCGGCCGGTGGCGGTGTGGCCGTTGCCGGCAGGCTCGTTTCTGCGGCGAGTGCCGCGCCTTGGGCCGCGACGGCCCCAGTGCTGAACAGCGCTCCACCGATCGCCCCGGTGCCGGCCGCTGCCAGCCCGTGGAGAAAATCGCGGCGCGTGATGGACCGGTCCATGCCGAGCGCGCGGTCCTGCGCGCTACCTGGCGAGGGTCCCGGGAGAGGTGCTGCTGGTTTGCGGCTCACTACGACGAAACTCCTGCTCCGCAGACGACTGGTATGCGGTAAAGGAGCAAATGTAATGCCCAGGCGATATCACCGCAGGATCCACTCACCATGAGTTTTCGTGGGATGTGGCCCCATGGCCCTGCGAGCGCCATTGCGGCCGACCGGGAAGCCCGCGGGGGCGTGCAGGACCGGTGCGAATTCATCGTTGCTGTGCACCATCGAAGATCGCGGCGCACCATCGTTATGCCCTGCGGTGCCGCGCGGGAGCGACTCGCAGTGCCAGGGCAAGCCGCTTACATATTCGGATATCGCGGCCCGCCGGCACCCTCGGGCACCACCCATACGATGTTCTGCGTCGGGTCCTTGATATCGCAGGTCTTGCAGTGCACGCAGTTCTGCGCATTGATCTGCAGCCGGTCGGCCCCATCGTCCTGCTTGACGAACTCGTACACGCCGGCCGGGCAGTAGCGTGCCTCGGGTCCCGCAAATCGCGCAAGGTTGACGGCCACCGGGACCGTCGGGTCCTTGAGCGTGAGGTGCGAGGGCTGGTTTTCCTCGTGGTTGGTGTTGGAGATGAACACGGAGGACAAGCGATCGAAGCTCAGCCGGCCATCGGGCTTGGGGTACGCGATGGGCATGCATTGTTCGGCCGGCAGCAGCTTGGCGTGATCCGGTGTGGACCGGTGCAGCGTCCAGGGCGCGCGTCCGCGCAGCACCAGCTGATCGATGCCGAACATCACGCTGCCTGTCACCAGCCCCTTGTCCATCCAGGGCTTGAAGTTGCGCGTGGCGTGCAGATCCTGCCACAGCCAACTGCCCTGCAGCGCGATGGGATAGTCAAGCAGTTCGTCGGCGCTGCGCCCCGCAATCACGGCCGCGTGCGCTGCGCCGCCCGCCAGCATGCCCGAAACCAGCGCGCCATGCGTACCCTTGATGCGCGCCGCGTTGAGCAACCCCGCCTCACAGCCGATCAGCGCACCGCCCGGGAAGGTGAGCTTGGGGAGCGACTGCAAGCCGCCCGCCGTAATCGCGCGGGCACCGTAGGCCACGCGCTTGCCGCCGTCGAGGAATGCGCGAAACGCGGGATGCGTCTTGAGCCGCTGGAATTCCTCGAAAGGCGAGAGATAGGGGTTGCGGTACCCCAGGCCCACGACAAAACCCACGGCCACCTGGTGGTTGGCCGCGTGGTAGAGGAAGGAACCCCCGTAGGTCTGCCCATCCAGCGGCCAGCCGGCGCTGTGCACCACCAGGCCCTGCTGGTGGCGCGCGGGCTCGATATCCCAAAGCTCCTTGATGCCGATGCCATAGGTCTGCGGGTCGCGGCCGCTGTCGAGTTCATAGCGGGCGATCAACTGGCGGCCGAGGTGGCCGCGCGCGCCTTCGGCAAACAGCGTGTACTTGCCGCGCAGTTCCACGCCCGCCTGGAAGTTGGCCGTGGGCTCGCCGTCGCGGCCTATGCCCTGGTTGCCGGTGGCCACGCCGGTTACGCGCCCCTGCGCGTCGTACAGCACCTCGGCGGCGGCAAAGCCGGCAAACACCTCCACGCCCAGCGCTTCGGCCTCCCGGCCGAGCC
>CAIQGU010000281.1 GCA_903871435.1 uncultured Burkholderiales bacterium
TGGTGTGGCGGATTGGTAATTTCGGCCATCGGCGTGGCCAATCACCAGATCGCACTGCTGTGGCTGGGGTCGGGTGTCATCGGCGGCATTGGCCTTGGCCTGGGATACATATCCCCGGTGTCCACGCTCATCAAGTGGTTCCCCGACCGGCGCGGCATGGCCACCGGCATGGCCATCATGGGCTTCGGTGGCGGAGCGCTCGTGGGCGCGCCGCTTGCCGACTGGCTCATGCGCCACTTTGCCACGCCCGGTTCGGTAGGCGTCTGGCAGACCTTCCTCGTCATGGCGGCCGTGTATTTCGTCTTCATGATGGGCGGCGCGCTGGGCTACCGGGTGCCGGCATCGGGATGGAAGCCCGCGGGCTGGAATCCGCCGGCCGGGCTGGGCGCCAGCGCCATGATCACCAACGATCACGTCCACCTGAACCGCTCCTGGCGCACGCCGCAGTTCTGGCTCATCTGGGCGGTGCTGTGTCTCAATGTGTCGGCCGGCATCGGCATCCTGGGCATGGCCTCGCCACTGCTGCAGGAGGTTTTTGCCGGGCAGCTCATTCATGTCGACGTAAGCTTCAACGACCTCAACAGCGACCAGAAAAAGCAGATCGCCAGCATCGCCGCCGGCTTCATCGGGCTGCTGAGCCTCTTCAATATCGGTGGCCGTTTCTTCTGGGCCAGCATGTCCGACCGGATCGGTCGCAAGCTCACGTACGCGCTGTTTTTCGCATTGGGCATCGCCCTGTATTCGGCCATTCCCACGCTGGGCCACGACCATAACCGCGCGCTCTTCGTGCTGGCCTTCTGCATCATCCTGTCGATGTACGGCGGCGGCTTCGCCACCGTGCCGGCCTATCTGGCCGACATGTTCGGCACGCAGATGGTCGGTGCCATCCACGGCCGCCTGCTCACGGCCTGGTCCACCGCGGGCATCCTCGGGCCCTATGTCGTCAATTCCCTGCGCGACCGCCAGATCGAGAGCGGCGTGCCCAAGGCGCTGGTATACGACAACACCATGTACATCCTGGCCGGATTCCTGCTGGTGGGTTTCATCTGCAACCTGCTGATCCGCCCGGTCAACGGGCGGTATTTCATGAGCGCCGAGCAGCTGGCCTACGAGCGAAAAATGGCCCACGAACGCAGCGAGGGCACGACGATCAGCGGCCTGGCAACGGGCGGGGTAAGCGGTGCGTCGGGCCTGACGGCGCTGGCCGGCTGGTTGGCCGTGGGCATACCGCTGGGGATTGGCATCCTGATAACCCTGCAAAAGGCAGCCAATCTCTTCCGCTAAACCGTCTGGACGGATGGCAGGATTCGCGAATACGCTATCTCCCTGATGGCCATTTCTGTCGATGATGCTGCGCTATGACCCAAAGTGTCCAGGAACGTGTCCGGCTGGCGCAGATCCGCAGCGGCGTGGTGGAAGCCGAAGCGGGCTTCACCAAGATGGATCTGCCCAAGCTCGACACCTTCGAAACCGCCGTTACCTTCGGTCCCGATTGCGATCCGGTGAGCGCCCATGAGGAGCTCATGGCGGCGTTTGGCCAAAAGGCGGGCACGGGCCGCTTTCTGTTCGCGGCCGACAGCTCGGTGGCGGGTCGCTACTGGGTGCGCTCCGTCGTGCCCTGGAAGCAACAGCCGCCTTCCGCCATCAACGTGATCTCGCCCAAGCGCATCGTCACCCAGCTGGCCGAAGGCTTGATGTACCACTTCTCGCTGGCGGTCTGCGTCGGCGATGTCGACTTCAGCGACGGGCGCAAGTTCGTCAAACCGTACAAGACGGCCGGCCAGTACGAAACCTGGTTTGCCGAAAACGCACAAGAGTTCGGCGTGCGTCCCATCATGGTGAGCGTCGCGCTCAAGGAGCTGCACTTTCACCACGGCGGGTCCAGCTACCGCGTGAGTCATGCGGTACTGGAAGGTGCGCTGGAAGTGGGCGACACCGAACTCCTGATTCGGCGCCTGCTGCGCGGCTTTGGCTCGCACCGCCGGCTCGTCCTGGGCATGCTGAAACTGCAGTCTTTATTCATCCTGCCGCGCGGATCCTGCGGCGGCTTGCGCTGGCCATGCCGCTGCTGCTGGGCACAGCCCTCGCGGCACCGTCCACACCGCTCCTGCCGGCCCGCGCGCCGGAAGGGCCACCCCTTCCTGCCGTTGTATCCATTGCCCTGGCAAACGCCGGCGTAGCCGATGCCGCCAGCGCGTTCGTCGTCGTGCCGCTCGACGGCGGCAACTTGCGTCTCGAGCGCCATGCCGATGCGCCGATGAATCCCGCGTCCACGATGAAGCTGCTCACGTCCTACGTGGCGCTGACGACGCTGGGACCCAATTTCCGCTGGCATACGCAGGCACTGGCCCGCCAGCGGCCCTCCGGGGCAAAGCTGGACGGGGACCTGATCATTCGCGGCGGTGGCGACCCCAGCCTGGTGGCCGAGCGCTGGTGGCTGCTGGTCGCGCGGCTGCGCTCCCTGGGCATCCGGGAGATCAAGGGCGATCTCGTGCTCGACCGATCGCTCTACGCGCAGGCCGGCGAGACCGGCGCGCCGTTCGATGGCAACGAATTGCGGCCCTATAACGTGCCGCCCGACGCGCTGCTGATCAATTTCCGGACCGTAGCGTTGACCTTTGTCCCGCAAGCGGCTGGCGGACAGGCCCGCATTGCCATCATCCCCCCCATGGACGGGCTGCGCCTGCCTGAAGGTGTGCCGCTGGCCGACGGGCCGTGCGGCGACTGGCATGAGCGGCTCAAAGCCGATTTCTCCCGCCCCATGGCGCCCGTGTTCCACGGCGCCTACCCGCGGTCCTGCGGCGAGAAGACCTGGTATCTGAGCCCGCTGGCGCCGGACGCCTATGCGCTGGCCTCGTTCCGTGCGCTGTGGCATTCGGCGGGTGGCAGCCTGCACGGCACGGTACGTGAGGGCACGGCGGGACCCGATGCGCAGGTGCTGGTCGACCTGGAGTCGCCACCCCTGGCCGACGTCATTCGTGACATGAACAA
>CAIQGU010000282.1 GCA_903871435.1 uncultured Burkholderiales bacterium
CGTGAGTCGCTTGCCATCCACGTCCGCGACGTAAAATGCCGTCGGGCCGCCATGGGCGCGGCGCTTGCCGGAATCTCACCTTGATCAAATCGAACCCGCGCCGCCTGCTGGCTGCAGCCAGCATTCTCTCTTCCCTCGCCGCCACGCTGCTTGCGGGCGGCGCTGCACGCGCGGCCTCGGTCGCGCCCGTTGCCGCCGAACACGGCATGGTTGTTACCGCGCAGCACCTGGCCAGCCAGGTGGGCGTGGATGTCCTGCGCCGTGGTGGCAATGCGGTGGATGCCGCCGTCGCGGTGGGCTATGCCCTGGCCGTGGTCTATCCCGCCGCGGGCAATCTGGGCGGAGGCGGCTTCATGACCGTGCAACTCGCCGATGGTCGCACGGCTTTCATCGATTTTCGTGAAACAGCACCGCTGGCCGCATCCCGCGATATGTTCCTCGGCCCCGATGGCAGTGTGGTGCCGGGGCGGAGCACCGATAGCTACCTGTCGGTTGGCGTACCCGGAACGGTTGCCGGACTGGAACTGGCCCGCGAGCGCTATGGAACCCAGGCGCGCCCGGCGCTGATCGCGCCGGCCATCCGGCTGGCCGAACGCGGCTACCTCCTCGAGCAGGGGGACGTCGACATGCTGCGCACGGCCACCGATGACTTCCGCAAGGATCCGGCGGCCGCGGCCATCTTTCTCAATCACGGCCAACCCTTCAGCGCCGGAGACCGCCTGGTGCAGACCGATCTGGCGGCAACCCTGCGGCGCGTCAGCGCGCAGGGCGCGCCGGGTTTCTACAAGGGCCCCTTTGCCAGCGCGCTGGTGGCCGCGAGCCATGCTGGCGGTGGCATATTCGTTCCGGCAGACCTGGCCGGATACCAGGCGCGCGAGCGCAAGCCGGTGGAGTGCGACTACCGCGGTTATCACGTCGTTTCGGCGCCACCGCCCAGCTCCGGTGGTACCACGCTGTGCGAGATCCTCAACATTCTGGAGGGCTATCCGCTGCACGACCTGGGATTTCGCTCGGCTCAGGCCGTGCACTTCCAGATCGAGGCCATGCGCCGCGCCTACCGGGATCGCAACGCCTACCTGGGAGACCCGGATTTTATCGATAACCCGGTGGACAAGTTGATCGACAAGCACTACGCAGAGGCCCTGCGCGCCGGAATCGATCCGGCGCGGGCCGGCATTTCAAACGACTTGTTGCCGGGTCTGGGCCCCGAGGAGGGTCACAACACCACGCACTACTCCATCGCCGATCGCTATGGCAATGCGGTTTCGGTCACCTACACGCTGAATGACTGGTTCGGCGCGCATCTGGTGGTGCCCGGAACGGGTGTGCTGCTCAATAACGAGATGGACGATTTCACCGTCAAGCTGGGCGTGCCCAATCTTTACGGCCTGGTGCAGGGCGCGGCCAACAGCATTGCGCCGGGCAAACGGCCGCTGTCGTCGATGACACCCACCATACTCACACGCGCTGGCAAACCCGTGTTTGTCACCGGTACGCCGGGCGGCAGCCGCATCATCACTTCCGTACTCCATTCCATCCTCAATGTCGTGGACTACGGCATGAACGTGCAGGAAGCCCTCGACGCCCCGCGTTTTCATCAGCAGTGGCTCCCCGAAACCACCGCCTACGAGCCATACGCCTTCAGCCCCGATACCGTGCGCCTGCTCACGGCCATGGGCCACAAGCTGGTTCCGGAGCCACCGGAAAATCACCTTGAAGCCATCCTGGTGGGCGCGCCCTCCCTCGAGGGTGCGCCGGTGGCGCACAACCGCTTTTACGGGGCAAACGATCCACGGCGCAACACGGGGCAGGCGCTGGGGTATTGACCGCTGCGCCGCCGCGAAGCGCCGCAACCCGAAGAAGGGTCAAGTACGTCACATTAATCCGGACTGAAGCTGACGCCCGGCAGGTCAAATGGGCAGCGGGTGTATGGTGCGCTGTCCGGCACATGCAGGGAGTCGCAGATGGCGCAGAGCGGGAAAGGGGCACGTAGCGCGGCCCGGTCGGTGCCGTACAAGTCCGAGCTGCGCCACCTGCAGATTGCGCTGGTGCGCGCCCACCGGCACATCATTGCCCACGGGCGTCGCGTCCTGGTGATCTTCGAAGGCCGTGACGGTTCCGGCAAGGACGGATCCATCAAGCGCATCACCGAACACCTCAGCCCGCGGGAGACGCGCGTCGTGGCGCTGGGCAAGCCCTCGGACCGCGAGGTGGGCCAGTGGTACTTCCAGCGCTTTTCCGCGCACCTGCCCAGCGCCGGGGAATTCGTGCTGTTCAACCGCAGCTGGTACAACCGCGCCGGGGTCGAGCCCGTGATGCATTTTTGCTCGCCCGCGGAAACCTCGGCGTTTCTGCGGGAAGTCGTGCCCTTCGAGCACATGCTGGAGCAAGCGGGCATACGGCTCATCAAGTATTACCTGGACATCACCCGCGACGAACAGCGCCGGCGCCTCAAGGCACGTGCGCGGGATCCCCTCACGCAGTGGAAGTCCAGTCCCGTGGACGCGGCCGCTCTCGAGCACTGGGACGACTACTCCAAGGCGCGCGACCGCATGTTGCGCCGCACGCACGCCCGGCACGCGCCCTGGGTCATCGTCAAGGCAGACGACAAGAAGCTTGCCCGCATCAACCTCGTGCGCGATCTCGTGCGCCGCATGGATCACGACGGCCTAGCGCACGATATTCGGCCGGCGGACGACCAGATCGTCTTCGACTATCACGGCGACCGCCGCGACCGCCTCGCCCGTTGAACCGCCGTAGTATTGTTTCTTTTTTCGCAAGCCCGTCATCATGTACACCCTGCATATCGCCAACAAGAACTACTCGTCCTGGTCATTGCGCCCCTGGGTGCTGATGCGCGCGCTGCGCATCCCCTTTGCCGAGGCCCTGTCGCCCTTCGAGCCCGAAGGCAACCGCGAACGCTTCCGCCGCTTTTCGCCCAATGGCAAAGTGCCCTGCCTGGTCGATGACGGCGCCACGGTGTGGGATTCGCTGGCCATCGTGGAATATCTCGCGGAGCGCCATGCAGGCGTCTGGCCCGCAGATCCGGCCGCGCGCGCCTGGGCGCGCTGCGCCGCCGCCGAAATGCATTCGGGCTTTGCCGCCCTGCGCCAGCACTGTTCCATGTGCTGCGCCGTGCGCGTGCGCCTGCATGAACAGCCCGCCGCCTTGCGGCAGGACCTCGACCGCCTGGACGAGCTGTGGACAGATGGCCTGACCCGCTTCGGCGGACCTTTCCTGGCGGGTACTGCGTTCACGGCGGTTGATGCATTTTTTTCGCCGGTGGCCTTTCGCATCCAGACCTATGGCCTGGTGCTGGGAGGGGCAGCCGGCGCCTACGCGGCGCGCCTGCTGCAACTGGAGGCCATGCGCCAGTGGTATGACGAAGCCCGCGCGGAAACGTGGCGCGATGTCCCCCATGACCTTGAGATTTCCCAGGCGGGCGTCGTGTTCGAGGATCTCCGGGCCGCTGCGCGCTGATGCGCCCGCGGCTGCGGCATCCGGCAACGGCGTGGCGTTTGCAGGCTAGGGGAAGGGCAGCATGATCCAGGTCACCAGTGCTTTCGATGGCGGCGCCATCACCGTGCAGGACGCCACCCGCGCGGACGACATTCGCCTGGCATTGCGCGGC
>CAIQGU010000283.1 GCA_903871435.1 uncultured Burkholderiales bacterium
AGTCCACCCGGTAGCCGTTGGCATGGTCCAGTGGCACGCCCACTGTCACGCCGCCGGCAAGTGCAACGGCAGGGGCATAGCTGTCGTACGCGGGCTCCAGGATGATGACTTCGTCGCCCGGGCGCACGACGGCCAGCACGGCGGTGAGGATGCCCTGCGTGGCCCCGGCCGTGACGGTGATTTCCTGCTCGGGGTCATAGCGGTGACCGTACAGCGCGGCGATCTTGCCGGCAACGGCATGGCGCAATTCGGCGATGCCGGCCATGGGCGCGTACTGGTTCTTGCCGCCCGCCATCGCGTCGCTGACCCGCTGGTGCAGGCGCGGATCGCCATCGAAGTCGGGGAAGCCCTGCCCGAGGTTGATGGCCCCGTGGCGTGCCGCGAGCTGCGACATCTGCGTGAAGATGGTGGTGCCGACGCCCGGCAGCTTGGAGGGTCCCAGCAGGTCAATATCGGTCATGGTGTGCGAATGGCCAGCCCTGCCTGGCGCGCCCGCCGCGCCAGCCGCAGGAGTGCCCGGTCCTTGGTGTAGAGTGCCACGGCCGACGTGCTGTAGGCAAGATCGAGGAATTTTTGATCATCGGCATCGCTGCACAGCCAGGGCGCTGGCCGCAAGGCGCTGGCGCGATGGGCCAGTGCTTGCCATGCAAGCAGGGGCTCCGGGCCCAGAGCCGCGGCGCGCCCGACAAATGCCGGCCGCGCAAGTACCCGCATGAGTTCCGTGTCGGTCGCATCACTGCATACCGCGCGCAGCGTGCCCGACGCCAGTGCTGCGGCCAGTTCCCGTGCCGACGGCTCGTCGAAAATGTAGAGATCCAGCCAGATGTTGGTGTCGATGACCACCAGGGGCGCGGATGCGCCGGGCGCAAGCGGGTCCGCTTGCGCCACGGCGTCCGGTGTCGGCTCAGGCGGCAAGCAGTTGCCGCAGCACGAAGGGCAGTATGCCGCCGTGCCGGTAGTAGTCCACCTCGATGGGCGTGTCGATGCGCAGCGTCAGCTCGACCGTGCGCAGCGCGCCGTCGGCGCGGCGTATGGCCAGCGTCACCTGCTGGCGCGGGCGCAGGTCCTCGATGCCCAGAAGGTCGAAGGTTTCATCGCCCGTGATCTGCAGGGAATCGACGGTGTCGTTGCCGTTGAACTGCAGGGGCAGCACGCCCATGCCGACCAGATTGCTGCGGTGGATGCGCTCGAAACTGCGCGCCACCACCGCGCGCACGCCCAGCAGCTGCGTTCCTTTGGCGGCCCAGTCGCGCGATGAACCGGTGCCGTATTCCTCGCCGCCGAAGACGATGGTGGGCACGCCCGCGGCGCGGTACCGCATGGCCGCATCGAAGATGGGCAGCCGTTCACCGGAGGGCCGGTGGATGGTGATGCCACCTTCGACGCGCGTGCCGTCGGCGCCGGGCGGCACCATCAGGTTCTTGATGCGCACGTTGGCAAACGTGCCGCGCATCATCACTTCGTGATTGCCGCGTCGCGCGCCATAGCTGTTGAAGTCGGCCTTGGCTACGCCGTGCGCGGTGAGCCAGAGCCCCGCAGGCGAGCTGTCCTTGATGGAGCCCGCCGGCGAAATGTGGTCGGTGGTGATGGAGTCGCCAAACACCGCCAGGGCCCGCGCGTTCTTCACGGGCGGCGCCACCGCGGACGGTTGCATGGAGAAGTCCGCGAAGAAGGGCGGCTCGGCAATATAGGTCGATTCGGGCCAGGCGTAGGTGTTGCCGGCGCCGCCGGTTACCGACTGCCAGAGCTTGCCCGGGTCGGATTTGACGCGGCCGTAATTGGCACGGAAACCCTCGGGATCCATGGCCTTGGGCAGCAGGGCTTCGACCTCGGCGCCGCTGGGCCAGATATCGCCCAGCCAGATCTTGCGGCCATCGTGGCCGATGCCCACGGGTTCAGTCATCAGGTCGCGCAGCACGGTGCCGGCGATGGCGTAGGCCACGACCAGCGGCGGCGAGGCGAGGAAATTGGCCTTGAGATTGGGGTGGATGCGCGCTTCGAAATTGCGGTTACCCGACAGCACGGCGGCGCAGACGAGGTCGTTTTGCGTGATGGCGTCGACGATCTCGGGCCGCAGGTCGCCTGCGTTGCCGATGCAGGTGGTGCAGCCGTAGGCCGCAACGTTGAAACCGAGTTCTTCCAGGTAGGGCAGCAGTCCGGTGCGCTGCAGGTACTCGGTCACGACCCGCGAGCCGGGTGCGAGCGAGGTCTTGACCTGCGGCTTGACGCGCAGCCCAGCTTCAACGGCCTTCTTGGCGAGCAGGCCGGCGGCCAGCAGCACGGAGGGATTGCTGGTATTGGTGCACGACGTGATGGCCGCGATGAGCACGTCGCCGCTGGCGATGTCATAGCCACTGGGAGTGCGCGTGGTGTGCGCGAGGCGTGCAGCGGGTTGATTGAAGCCGTTTTCGCCCGGCGGCTTGGAAAAGAGGTCGGTGAAGTTTTTCTTGACCTTGCCGATCTCGATGCGATCCTGCGGACGCTTGGGTCCGGCTAGCGAGGGCGCAACGCTGGCCAGGTCCAGGCGCAGCACCTTGCTGTAGTCGATGTCGCCGGCCTTCGAGACTCCGAACATGCCCTGCGCCTTGAAATACGCGGCGAAGAGATCGATTTCCTGGCGCGTACGACCCGTTCCCTCGAAATAGTCCAGGGTCTTCT
This sequence comes from uncultured Burkholderiales bacterium, assembly GCA_903871435.1. Taxonomy (GTDB): domain Bacteria; phylum Pseudomonadota; class Gammaproteobacteria; order Burkholderiales; family Burkholderiaceae_F; genus GJ-E10. The sequence continues at coordinate 2,659 of CAIQGU010000283.1, forward strand.
CGTCCACCGGAAAAAAGCCCATGGTGGCGCCGTATTCCGGCGCCATGTTGGCAATGGTGGCGCGGTCGGGCAGCGTCAGCGACGCCGTGCCTTGGCCGAAGAACTCGACGAACTTGCCCACCACCTTTTCCTTGCGCAGCAGCTCGGTGATGGTGAGCACGAGATCGGTAGCGGTGACACCACCGCGCAGCTGCCCGGTGAGCTCGACGCCCACGACATCGGGCGTGAGGAAGTACACCGGCTGGCCCAGCATGGCCGCCTCCGCCTCGATGCCGCCCACGCCCCAGCCCACCACGCCGATGCCGTTGATCATGGTGGTGTGGCTGTCGGTGCCAACGAGGGTGTCGGGATAGACGACGTGATCCTTGTTCCGGTGCACGCCGCGCGCGAGAAATTCCAGATTGACCTGGTGGACGATGCCGAATCCGGGGGGAACGACGCCGAAAGTGTCGAAGGCCTGCATGCCCCATTTCATGAACTGATAGCGCTCGTTGTTGCGCTGGAACTCGAGCTTCATGTTGAGGTCGAGCGCCTCGGCGGTGCCGAAGTGATCGATCATGACCGAGTGGTCCACGACGAGATCGACGGGAACCAGCGGCTCGATGCGCTTGGGGTCCTGGCCATTGCGCACCGCCACGCTGCGCATGGCAGCCAGGTCGGCCAGCAGCGGCACCCCGGTGAAATCCTGCAGCACGACGCGCGCCACGACAAAGGGAATCTCATCCTCCCGCGTGGCATTGGGCTTCCAGGCGGCCAATTGCCGTACATGGTCGGCCGTGACCTTGCGGCCATCGCAATTGCGCAGCACCGATTCGAGCACGATGCGGATTGACACGGGCAGGCGGGAGATCCGGCCCAGACCGGCATCCTCCAGCGCGGCCAGGCTGAAATAGTGCGCTCCGGTCACGCCGGCGCCGGGCAGTGCCCGCAGGGCGTTGAAGGGGTCGTTAGTCGTCATTTTGTGGTACGTTTGCGGATTTGAACGTCGTAGATCATGCCCTTGTCGTCGGTGCACTTGCCCGTGCCCGAACCGCCCGTCAGTCCGTACAGGTCGCAGCGCATGCCGCTGCCGTCCTTGGACTGCAGCAACGCCTTGGCAATGGCGTCGCCATAGTTGTGGTTGATCTCGCCATAGGAACCCCAGCCCCGCCAGCCCCAGGCCGAGGCGCCGATGTAGCTGGTCGATTGCTCCGGCGTCACCTGTACCCAGGTGCCGGTGTAGATCTTGTCGCCCACCGTGATGGAAACCGTGGCCTGGCCGTTGCCCAGGTCCTGCGCTTCGCCGTAGGTGAGCTTGCCGCTGTCGCGCGGCATGAGGGTCAGGTCGTAGGTGCTCGCGCACCCGGCAAGTGTCGCGGCCAGGGCGCCGCCCAGGATCAGCGCCCGGCCCATGGCCGGAGCGTCACGTAAAAACGCCTGCGAAAGTTTGCTCATGTTGCTTCCTCTGTTGATACGGCCCCGCCTGCAGCGGATACGGTCGCTGCTGCTCAAATCACCATCAGGTCGACAAATTCGTGTACCGGCGTGTCGTCCAGTGCCTTGTTGTCGTTGGCAAGCGCCAGCAGGTGGGCGGCCTGCCGGGCCGGAAAAACGCGCGCCAGATTCGTGGCGAATTTCTGCATGAGCACTGGCATGCCTTCCTTGCGGCGGCGCTTGTGCCCG
>CAIQGU010000284.1 GCA_903871435.1 uncultured Burkholderiales bacterium
CATGCCGACGCCATGCGGGCGGCGGCGCAGCAGGGTTTTGCCACGGCAACGGACCTGGCCGATTACCTGGTACGCCGGGGCATGGCGTTTCGCGACGCGCACGAGGCGGTAGGCCGGGCGGTGCGGCGCGCGGCAGAACTCCGTTGCGAGCTCGAGGCCCTGCCGCTGGATGAACTGCGCAGTTTCGCGCCCGGCATCGACATCGGCGCAGACGCCCTGACGGCCATTACCCTCGAGGGATCGGTGGCCGCACGCAACCATGTGGGTGGAACCGCACCCGCGCAGGTGGCTGAGCAGGTAGCCTGGTGGCGGGAACGCTTGTCCCCGCCCCCTCTTTAGTCCCCTCTCCCGCAAGCGGGGCGAAAGCGGGGTTTCGCGAAGCACCGCTTCGCGCCGCTGTAGCGGCCGCGCCCTATGAGGCGCGGACTATAGGGTTAGGGTGAGGGTCCGGGCCCTGCAACCACCCTCACCCCAGCCCTCTCCCGCAAGCGGGAGAGGGGGAAGCCATCAGGCCCCGCCCACCGTCAGCTTGTCGATCAGCACGGACCCCGTGTTCTTGCTGCCGCGGTTGATGGTGTCGGCTCCCACGGCAACGATGCCGCTGAAAATATCGCGCAGATTGCCGGCGATGGTGATTTCTTCCACGGGATAGGCGATCACGCCGTTTTCCACCCAGAAGCCGCTGGCGCCGCGTGAATAATCGCCGTTGACGTAGTCGACCCCCATGCCGATGAGCTCGGTCACCAGCAGGCCGGTGCCCAGCTTGCGCAGCATCTTCTCGAAACTGTCGCCCGGCTGCGTCAGGGACGAGCGCAGGGTGAGGTTGTGGGCGCCGCCGGCGTTGCCGGTTGACTTCATGCCCAGCTTGCGCGCCGAATAGCACGACAGGAAATAGCCCTGCAGCACCCCGCTGGCCACCACATCACGGGCGTGACCGCGCACGCCCTCTTCGTCAAACGAACCCGATCCCATGGCGCGGCGGATATAGGGATCCTCGCGCACCGTAACGTGGTCCGGAAAGATCTTCTTGCCCAGGCTGTCGACCAGAAACGTAGCCTTGCGGTACAGCGCGCCGCCGCTGGTCGCCTGGACCAGGTTGCCCAGCAAGCCACACGCCACCGGCGCTTCGAGCAGCACCGGGCACTGCCGCGTCGCCAGCTTGCGGGCCTGCAGGCGGGCCAGCGCACGCTGCGCGGCATAGCGTCCCAATTCCTCTGGAGCCGCGAGGTCGGCCGCGACGCGGGTCGATGAATACCAGTCATCGCGCTGCATGCCACCGCGGCCGCGGGCGATGGGAGAGACCGAAATGGAGTGGCGCGACTGCGGGTAGCCGCCGATGAAGCCGCGCGAGTTGGCCAGCACGAACTGGTCGCAACCCGTATGGACGTTGGCGCCCTCGGAGTTGACGATCTGCTTGCTGACCGCGAAGGCCGCAGCCTCGGCCTTCTGGGCCAGGGCAATGGCCTGGTCGGAATCGAGGAGCCAGGGATGGAAGAGGTCCAGGTCGATGGGATTGCGCTCGAACTCGTCGTCATCGGGCAGACCGGCCGCATCGTCAATGGCCGTGTACCGGGCAATGTCGTAGGCGGCCTGCACGGCCTGGCGGATCGCAGCCAGGGAAAAATCCGACGTCGATGAATGGCCGCGGCGCTGGCCCAGATAGACCGTGATCCCCAAGCCCTTGTCGCGGGTGTTTTCTATGGTCTCCACCTGCATCTTGCGGGTCGTGACCGACAGGCCGGTGGACTCGCTGGCCTCGCACACGCAGTCGCTGGCGCCCAGGGTGCGGGCATGAGCGAGTACTTCGAGGGCCAGTTCGCGCAGCCGGCTATCGGGAATGGAAAAGGGGGAACCCGCGAGTGTCATCGGTAGGGGGAGTCGGGGCCAGGCCCGCTCGGCGGAAATTGGAGGACCGCTATCATAGCTGCCAGCGCTCGCGGCCTTAGCCCGGGGCCCAACGCCGCCCCCGCCGATCGCGCACCCCGATTCCGCCACCTGACAGGCAACGTCCTTGAACGACATCTCCGGCACCGCCGACGACCGTCCTCCCAGCAAGAGCCATCTCAAGCGCGAGATGCACGCCCGCCAGGCCCTGGGCAAAAAACTGGTCGATCTGAACAACGCGCAGCTGGCTCGCCTGGATCTGTCCGAGGGCCTGCTCGCCGCCATTCGCGAGACCCAGCGCATCAGCGGACATGAGGCCCGGCGGCGGCAGTTGCAATACGTCGGCAAGCTGATGCGCGACGTCGATTTTGCCGCCTTGCAGGCGGCCTACGACGATCTCATGGGTGCCACGCGCGAATCAGTGGCCCTCATGCACCGTTGCGAAACGCTGCGCGACGAACTCCTGGAGGACGATGGCGCGCTTGGCGATTTCATCGCGCAACATCCCGGCATCGATATCCAGTGGCTGCGCGCCAAGGTACGGGCGGCGCGGCAGGAGCGCAGCGCCGGGCGGCCGCCGCGCCACGTGCGCGAACTCTATCGCTGGCTGTATGCGGAGCTCAAGGGCACGGCACACGGGGAATCGCGCGAATTGCTGGATACGGACGAGTCCGAGGAACATCCGGATGACGATGCGCCGGGCGATGAGGATCTGCGATGATGGCAGCGCCGCGCAGCCACCCGGACGAGTTGCTCGTAGGCCTCGTATCCGTCTCCGACCGGGCCAGCGCCGGCGTCTACCAGGACCTGGGCCTGCCCGGCCTGCAGCAGTGGCTGGGACGCGCGCTGCGTTCCCCGTGGCGCAGCTTCGAGAAGCTGGTCGCCGATGAACGACCGGCAATTGAAAACGCACTGATCGAACTGGTGGACGGCTGTGGTTGCGATCTGGTACTCACCACCGGCGGCACCGGGCCGGCGCGGCGCGACGTCACGCCGGAAGCGACCCTGGCCATTGCCACCCGCGAGATGCCCGGCTTTGGCGAGCAGATGCGACGCATCTCGCTGTCGTTCGTCCCCACGGCAATACTGTCGCGTCAGGTGGGCGTGTTGCGTGAGACCAGTCGCGACGGGCGCAACCACGCCGCGCTTATTTTGAACCTGCCCGGGCAACCCAAGGCCATTGCCGAAACGCTCGAAGGCCTGCGCGACGAACAGGGGAAGGTCGTCGTCCCGGGGATCTTTGCAGCGGTTCCCTACTGCATACAGCTGATAGGCGGACCGTACGTGGAGACCTACCCGGAGGTGGTGGTGGCGCATCGGCCGAAAAC
>CAIQGU010000285.1 GCA_903871435.1 uncultured Burkholderiales bacterium
CTTCGACGGCGCGCGCGATGGGAAACTTGCTGTCACCCAGTAAAGGGTAGTGCGTGACAGCATTGGGCTTATCGGCCGCTGCCGCCGGCAGCGATACCAGCGCCGATAGAGAAAGCAGGGACAGCAGTAGCGTGCGGGCGAGCGAGCGCATGGCAGTTTTCCTTTTTTTGGGGGGGTGCCGACGCATCAGGCGACGGTGGATTGCGCGCGTACGCGCCGGTCGATGTCGGCGATGGCGTGGTACGCCGATTGAATGGCGCCTTCCTGCCAGCCGGCCTCGTAGCTGATCTGGTCGCCGATCATATAGTGGTTGCCCGCCGGCTCCTGCAGAGTCTTGAAGTGCTGGGCGCGCAGCTCGTCGGTCCACTTGGCTGCGCAGCCGAAGATATGGTTCATGTTTTTCCAGGCGATGCTCACGCCATGCTTGAGGTAGCCGCGGTATCCCGGGTGCAGTTTTTCTCCCTGGACGATGGCCGCCTCTATGCGCTCGGCATTGTTCATTTGCGATAAGCGCTTGCCCTTGTCTTCGTCCCAGGTGTAGGCGCCCAGTAGCACGCCCGTGCCGCCCATGATGCCGTGCGATGGGTACCAGATCTGGGTGATGTCCTGGTTGGTCCAGGAGATGCCGCCGTAGATGCCTTCGCGCTCCCAGAAGCGTTCGGTAACCTGGAAGCCCACCTTGAACAGATGCCCCGCCTCGAGTGAGGCGAGCCCGTCGCGATACTCCGCAGGGAAATTGTTCTCGATGCCCGCCATGAGCTGCGCCGGGATGCAGTTAAGGCAGAAATCGGCGTCGATGACGGCCGTGCCACCGCCCTTGCCGCTGTCCTTGCCATAAGTCACTCGCACGCCCCTTTCCTGCAACTGCACGGATTGCACGGGCGCATGCAACTGCACGAACTTTCCCACGTGTTTCATGAAGCCATCGACGACGTGATCCATGCCGCCCACGGGTTCCATCATCATGTTGGCCTGGTCCGCCGTTTCGCCGAAGATCATGGCGTCGAGCATGCCGGATTTGAGCAGTTCGTGGGGGTCCAGTGGCTCCTTGAGCTGCTCGGGCCGGGTGTAGTCGATTTGAAACAGCCCCGAGCGCTCGGAGCCCTTGTACCGGAGCTGCTTGTCCAGGTCACCGAAATGACGCAGGAACTCGAGCAGGCGATCGAAGTCGCCGCGCGTCAGTGGGGCCGCCAGATCCTCGGGCTTGATGCCCTTGGCGGCCAGTTCGCTGATGAAGCCGCGCGTGTCGGTGATGAATTCCCGATTACGCACGCGCCGGCCGCCCAACATGGCGTCATCCTGCATCCAGGCGTTGCGGTTCTCGTTGATGAAGGGCGCGAGCGCTACGCCAAATTCCCGGCAATAGCCCAGCAGCGAGACATGGTGACCGGGTATGCGCGCAGGTCCCGCGTTGAAGAAGTTCTCCGGGTGCTCGTCGAATTCGCAACGCCGGGGCGCTCCCATTTCGTCGATCAGGGAGCCATGGCGCAGGGTGAGGTTGCGGCCGCCGGCCCGGTGCCCCGCCTCCAGCACCGTAACGGCATAGCCTTTGCGGCTGAGCTCGTAAGCCGCAGCCAGGCCAGAGATGCCAGCGCCCAAAATCACCACGGATTTGCGCTGCTTGCCCTCGAGCTGCGCAATTTCAGGTCGCGCAGCGTGCGCAACCAGCGGGGCTATGCCCAATCCCAGTGCCATCTGATAGACGGCGGCTGAGCCACCGGAAGCGCCGACCAGTTGCAGGAAGTGGCGGCGCGAAAATGTCAGGCTCATGGGATTCCCGGTGGCGAGGGGTTTAGGGCAGGTACTCGATTCCCCTCGCGCACACGGGCGACGCGGCAAAATCTTGCCGGCATCGTAATGCCAAATCGCCCAGTCAGCCGTTGTTTTTGAACAGCGGCTGCCGTGCTCCTACCAGATCGTGACGCGCTTGTCCGGCGCCAGGTACATCTTGTCGCCGGGCTTGATGTCGAAGGATTC
>CAIQGU010000286.1 GCA_903871435.1 uncultured Burkholderiales bacterium
CCCCCTGTTCGCAGCCGAGATTGGTCCCGGTGAGGTGGCGCTGTTCCCGCAGGAAATCGGCAAGGTGCGTGCGCGGTTCAACGGTCACGCGCAGCAGTTTGCCGTTGACGGTGATTTCCAGCGCCGCAGCATCGCCCTGTACGGACGGTAGGTTCTCCGGCGGGTTCACGGCGCCACCGCAACTTTCTGCCGCAACTGGGCGGCGGCCCGCTCCAGCGCCACGGCATGGATACGGTATTCGTAGGTATCGCCTTTGATACCGGCAGCCCGCAGCTGCGTGTGGGCATAGTCGGCATCCCACCGGTCCAGCAGCGGCTCGGCGGCAAATACATGCGGGCGGCCATCGGTGGCGCCAATCAGGCCACGGCACACCGCGCGCGCGGGATCGCTCACAAAACCGGCCAGCGCATCGGCATATTCGCCGGCTTTGCGCTGGACCTTGTAATAACTCCAGCGCGCGCGCTCCGACAGGCGGTCGATACGCACGGCGCTGATCAGTTCGTCATCGCGCAACACGGTTGTGAAAGCGCCCAGCATCCAGTCCACTGCCCGCACCGTGCGCTCGCCGGAAGGACCCAGCACCACGATCTGCGCGTCCAGGAGCGGCATGAGATTCACCCAGTCGGCCGAGGGATCCGCGTGGGCGAGGCTGCCGCCCAGCGTGCCGCGGTTGCGTATGGCCCGATAGGCGATGGCCGAGGCAACAAAGGGCATGAGGCCCTGTGTCGCGTCCTCCACCTTGCGGTCCTCGATGGCGGCATGCGTCGTGGCCGCGCCCAGGGCCACGGCGTCCGCCGTGGCGCTGCAGTGGTTAAGCGCGGCGATGGCGCGAACGTCCACCAGCAGTTCGGGTTGTACCAGGCGCAGGTTCATCATGGGACCCAGGGACTGGCCACCGCCCAGCACCTTGGCCATGCCGCCGCCATCGTGCAAAAGCCCGCAGGCCTGCGCGGCCGATTCGGCGCTTACGTAGCCGTAGCGTGCTGCCTTCATGCGGGCACCGCCGCTGGCGCTGCTGACCCCGCTGCTGACCGCGCTGCCGACCGCGCTGCCGCCAGCGCAGCGTCGATGGTTCGCGGCGTGATGGGCAGGCAGTCGATGCGCACGCCCAGGAGGCGCAAGGCATCGTTGACGGCGCTGGCCACCGCAGCGGTAGAGCCGATGGCGCCGCTCTCGCCGATGCCCTTCTGGCCAAACTCGGTATAGGGCGCCGGCGTCTCCATGTGTTCGATGCGGATGACGGGAATTTCTCCGGCCCCCGGCAGCAGGTAGTCGGCCAGCGTGGACGCCAGCGGCTGACCGTCGGCGCTGAAGGGCATGGCCTCGTACAGCGCCGTGCCTATGCCCTGCGCAGCGCCCCCCACTACCTGTCCGTCCACCACCATGGGATTGATCAGCACACCGCCATCTTCGACGATCACGTAGTCGAGGATCTGCACTGCCCCAAGGTCGGGATCGACGGCGACCACGACGGCATGGCAGGCATAACTGAAGGTTCCGGTATCGCGCCGCGCCTGGTAGGTGGCGGTCACTTCCAGGCCGCGCGGATCCGCGTCGGCCGGCAGGCGCTGCGGTTGCCGATACCAGACGTGCGCCAGATCGCCGATAGACAGTTGCGCGCTGCTGCCAGCAAGCACGCCACGCTCCCAGCGCAGGGCGCCAGCCGCCTCGCCCAGCAGGCCGGCACCTATCGTGGTGAGCCGTACACGCAATTCCTTGCAGGCCTGACCTACCGCACCACCCGCCATCACGATGGAGCGCGAACCCCAGGTTCCGGTGGAATACGGCGTGTTGGCGGTGTCGCCCAGCAACACGCGCACGCGCGCGGGATCTATGCCCAGCACGTGGCTGGCGATCTGCGCCAGCGTGGTTTCCATGCTCTGCCCATGCGAATGCACGCCACAGCGGATCTCGAGGATGCCGTCCGGGGTCAGCCGGATTACCGCAGGTTCCCGGCCCGGCACCATCGGGATACCCCACCCGTGATAGACCGAGGTGCCGTGCGCGCCCTGCTCGCAAAAGACCGCCAGGCCAAGACCGATGCGCCGGCCATCGGCTTCGCCCCGCGCCTGTCGCGCCCGCACCGCGGCCGCGTCGATGAGGCGCACGGCCCGGCGCACCGATTCGGGGTAGTCGCCGCTGTCGAAGTGCTTGCCGGTGATGTTGTCATACGGCATTTCATCCGCGGTTACCAGGTTGCGCAGACGCGCTTCCCAGGGCTCGATGCCGGCCGCCAGGGCCACGTCGTCCATGATGGATTCGATGGCGTAACAGACGCCTGTGCGGGCCACGCCGCGGTAGGGCAATATGGGCGGCTTGTTGGTCGCTACCGACCAGGTGCGGCAGCGATAGCGCTGCATCTTGTACGGACCCGGCAGGATGCTGGCCACCTGCGCCGCTTCCAGGCACGCCGAGAACGGGTAGGAGGAATAGGCGCCCGAGTCGACCACCGCCTCGCAGTCGACCCCCAGCAACCTGCCGTCGCGATCGGCGTAGGCGGTGATGTCGTAATGGTGTTCCCGGCAATTGGCGTTGGCCGTCAGTTGCTCGCGCCGATCCTCGATCCAGCGTACCGGGTGGCCGCAGCGCATGGCCAGCCATGCCAGGCACACTTCCTCGGGGAGCAGGATGCCCTTGTAGCCGAAGCCGCCCCCCACATCGGGCGCTATCACCCGGATGTGGCCCTCGTCCATTCCCAGGCATGCGGCCAGACCCGTGCGGTTGATATGCGGCATCTGTGCCGAGGTGTGGATCACCAGCTGCTCGAGTCTTGCGTCCCAGTGGGCCACCACGCCCCGGCCTTCCATCGGCGCCATGCTTTGCCGCGCAGTGCGCAGGCGGCGCTGCACGCGTATGGCCGCGCCCGCGCATACGGCGTCGAAATCGCCCGCGGTTCCCACGGCGTTTGCCAGGAAAACGTTGTCGCCCCAGTGCTCGTGCACCAGCGGGGCATCGGGGGCACGCGCCTCGAGCATGTCGACGACCACCGGCAACTCGTCAAAATCGACAAACACCTGCGCAGCGATATCTTCGGCCAGCGCACGGGTGTCGGCCACGCACATGGCGATCATTTCGCCCACCATGCGGACCTTGGCCCCAGCCAGCGCCGGCTGTTCGGAGCTCTTGAATCCGGGCAGTCCTGAATCGGCGATGATGGGCCGCACGCCGGCGAGGTCGGCCAGCACGTACACATCGGCTTCGTGCCCCGGGGGTTTTTCGACGCCGCGTATGCGCGCATGCGCAAGCGGGCTGCGCGCGAAGGCCACGTCGCGCATGCCCACCAACTGGATGTTGCCAACATACTGCCCGCGTCCGCGCAGGAAGCGATCGTCTTCCTTGCGTGCCAGCGAGGCGCCGATCCCGGTATGGGGATGCTGCTGCATGCCGGGGCCCGCCTCAGGCCGCCAGCAACTGCGGCAGGATGACGGACGTGGCGTCGAAGCGTTCGCCGGCGCGCAGGCAGAAAACCGGCCGCAACATGCGCTGCGCCGCGATGCGCGTGCCCTCGTTGTCGCTCAACCACCAGCTTCCGCGTTCGTCGGCCAGCACCGTGACATCGGCGACGCCACCGACCCGCAGAGCGCCCAGCGTGCTTTCCATGCCGATCATGCGCGCAGCGTTCGTGGTGACCATGGGAACCACCTGCTCCAGGCTCAGGCCCAGCGCCAGCATGCTGGTCATGGCCGACACCAGGCTAAAGCGCGTCCGCCCGGCAAACATGTGCTCGGGATCCGGATGCGAGGCTGGACTGCCCGGCGGCGGCGGCACGGGCGTGTTGTAGCCGTGCATGTCGGCGCCCAGCGTGTCGGGAACGATACCGGCATCGAGCACCACGCGCGCCACACGGAAGCTGAAATGCGATCCGTGGCCAACATCGATCTTCAGCCCCCGGGCCAGCGCTTCGCGCACCAGTGGATGGAGCCGGCCCGCCGCGCTGACAAAGCCGCCCGGATGCCGCGAAAACGGGTGGGCGAGCACATCGCCGGGCTTGAGCAGGTCGACGACCTGCGCAAGGATGCTGTCGGCGTCAACGGCCAGACCGCCCTTCTCGGGCAGGGGCCAGAGCTGGCCGAAGTGGATGTACACCGGCAGCCCGGTGCGCTGGCCTATCTGCGCGGCTGATTGCATCACCGCGATGCCCCACCGGGCAAAGCCGCCCAGTTCAGCGTGTGCCTTGATTCCCTTGACGATGTCGCGGTTGGCATCGGCCACGCGCACGGTTGCGTCCACGTCGACACATTCGGGGCGGTAGAGCTCCGGGTAGTAGTGACCCTCAAGGCCGCCCACCAGATACGCCGAGAGAAACGCGAAAGTTCTGGTCCGCGCCGGTTCGGCGATGAACGCGCGGAAACCCGGCAGCGTCATGCAGCTGGGGCCGCCCTGATCGACCAGTGTCGTTACGCCGGACTGCACTCCGCACAGGTCGGCATTGAGGCCAAAGCGCCCGGTAACGTGCTGGTAAACATGGGCATGCGTGTCGATCAGCCCCGGAAGCACCAGTTGTCCACTGCAGTCGATGACGCGGGCATCGCCCGGCGGCAGGTCGGGAGCCACGGCAGCAATACGCGGGCCATCGACGAGGACATCGGCGCGCCCGTCCCAGCCCGAAGCCGGATCGATCACACGCCCGTTGCGCAGGAGCACTTTCGCCATTTATGCACTACCGTTGAACAAGTATCCCCCTTCAGGGTGCAAGAGGCGTGCCACAACCGGGTAAGTGCCAGGGCGGCCGGCCGCACGCCTGAACGCGGCCAGCCCCAAGGAGATTGCGAGGGCGGCGTGCACCGAATTGCCCCTGGCTACGCCCGCCATGCCCCAATGAAGGGGATCGAATCCCGATAATTGTGCAAAGCGGGGTGTACCCCGTATTTTTGCACGACTGGCAATTTCGTCCTGGGCCACCGACCAGGCAACTGTACAAGCCGGGAACATTTCTTGCATCATTGCTGGAGGGCGCGCGGCCCGAACCGCCACCCGGCAGCATGGCTGCCACGTGTGCGATATCCGGCCGCAGCCGGATTTACCCTTGAATGCCTGCCAATATCCATCATGCTCTCAGTGTCTGAGGTCAAGCAGCAACTCAAAAGCGCCGAGGCGCGCTCGCCCCTGCTGGTACGGCCGGGTTTTCTCATCCGCCGCCTCCACCAGCTTCACGGCTCGCTGTTTCTGGAAGAGACGCGCGATTTTGGCATCACGCCCGTGCAGTACAGCCTGATGACCGCGCTCGCCGAGCGTGGCGAGCTCGACCAGAACAGCCTGGCGCTTGAAATAGGCCTCGAGCGTACCAGCGTGGCCGAAGTGGTGCCGCGCCTGCAGGAGCGCGGCCTGCTCGAGCGCCGCCCCAGCCGATCCGATGGCCGCGTCAAGCTCGTGCGTCTCACGCGCAAGGGGCGCAACCTGCTGCGACGCATGGCCCCGGCGGCGCAGCGGGCGCACGAGCGCACCATCGACCGCCTGCCGGCAGCCGAGCGCGATACCTTCCTGCTCCATCTCATCACACTAGTGGAAGCCAACAACGACGTGGGCAGCGTGCCTTTTCGCCTGCCCCAACCCTGACCCATCACACGGGTCCTTTGCCGCCTGTGCTTGCCGGAACCACCACGTGGAAATCAACCAAAGTTTTCAGATCCCCTACCCTGCCGACGCGGTGTGGCGCTGCTTTCAGGACAGCGCCGGCATCGTGTCGTGCCTGCCGGGCGCCAGCCTGAGCGGCCCGCCCGAGGGCGGCAAGCTGCCGCTGGCCATGACCGTGAAGCTGGGCCCCATCGTGGCCAGCTTCGCCGGCGAGGCGCAGATGACGCTCGATGACGCGCAACGCGCAGGCAGCGTGGCTGGCGGTGGCAGCGACCGCAAGAGCGGCTCGCGCGTCAAGGGCAGCGCGCGCTTTCTCCTGCATGAGGTCGACGGCGGTCACACGCGCGTGGATATTGCCGTCGAGTACACCATTGCCGGCAGCCTGGCGCAGTTCTCCCGGGGCGGCATCATCCAGGAACTGGCCGAGCGCCTTACGCTGGCCTTCCGCGACAATCTCAAGGCGCGGCTCGAAACGGACCAGCGCGCTGGCGCGCCGGTGGCCGCTGCACCGGCGGTTGCCGCCGAGGCTGCGGTCCAGGGTGCCGTCAACGAGGCGGTCATCGATCCCGTAAACCAGGCTGTCGACCATGCTGCGCAAGCCGCTGCAACGCCTGTTGCGGTGGCGCCTGCGGCGCCCGCCCCAGCGCTCGATCTGGGCGGCTTGTTCTGGGCCATGCTGATGCGCCGGCTGCGCAGCTGGTTCGGCTTATCGAAGCAACCCTGACACCCGGCCGGCCCAGCGCCACCGGATGCCAGCGGAACTCACGCATGAACAGCGAACCCGACTACGCACGGCCCTTTGCCGGTTCGAGGTGGATCGACGTGCTGCCGCGCAGCGCTGCCTGCCCGCATTTGCCGCCTGAGGTGCTGCTGCATGCCGGTCCGCCCTACGCGGGAGCCCCGCCATCACCCGTCCGCCACGCCGCCATGCAGGCCCTGCTGTACGAGGGCATGGCTGCTGACGCGCACGCCGCGGCGGCCTTGCTGGCCAGCGGTGACGTAAAGCTCGAACCCGCACAAGAGCACGGCGTGGTAACGCCATTGGCGCAGGTCGTCTCGGCAAGCATGCCGCTCATGGCCGTCGAGCAAGGCGGCCATATCCGCTTCGCGCCCCTGGTCGAAGGACCTCCACCGGCATTGCGCCTGGGCGCGATGGCGCCGGCGTGCCGGGCTGCTCTGCGCGATATCGACACCTGGGTGCGCAGCACTGTCGTGCCCTTGCTGCAAGCACACGCGCCCGCCGTTGACGCCATCGTTGCCGCCGCCACCCGCAATGGTGATGAGTGCCACGCCCGGACCGCGGCGGCCAACGAAGCGCTGATCGAACAGCTGACGGGATTGCCGTTGGCCGATGCGCAGCGCCTGCGCAGTCTGCCGGCGTTCGTGCTGCCGCTGCTCATGGCCGCCGCGGCAGCAGCCCTGCGCTCGAACAACGGACCGGTTGCCGGTCTGGGCGGCAACGGCCGGGAATTTGGCGTGCGATGGCGCACGGGCGCAACGGAGCCGGGGGCCTGGACGCAGGGTGCAGCCCTGGCCCCCAGCGGTCCACGGCTCCCGGGTCATGAAACAAGCCGCCCTTTGCC
>CAIQGU010000287.1 GCA_903871435.1 uncultured Burkholderiales bacterium
CGCGCCTGGGTGCCGGCCAGTACATCGTCGTCGAAGCCGACGAGTCCGACGCCAGCTTCCTGCACCTGTCGCCGGTGATATCGGTCGTCACCAATATCGACAACGACCACATGGAGACCTACGGCCACGATCTTGCGCGCCTGCGGCAGGCCTTCGTCGAATTCATCGCGCGCCTGCCCTTTTACGGCTGGGCCGTACTATGCGTCGATGATCTGCGCGTGCGCGAAATATTGCCGCTGATATCCAAACCCGTGCTGAGCTACGGCTTTGCGCCCGATGCCCAGGTGCGCGCAGTGGCGGTGGTCCCCGACGGTACCGGCATGCGCTTCACCGTCGTGCGCGAGCAGCGCGCTGCCCTTGCCGTCCGGCTGGCCCTGCCCGGCGAGCATAACGTCCGTAATGCACTGGCGGCCATTGCCGTCGCCCAGGAATTGGGCTTGCCCGATGCGGCGGTGCTCGAGGCGCTCGAAGGCTTCAAGGGCGTCGGTCGGCGCTTCGCGCGTTTGGGGGAAATCCCCATCGCCGGTGGCGCCTTCACGCTCGTCGATGACTATGGTCATCATCCCGTGGAGATGGCCGCCACCCTGGCCGCTGCGCGCGGTGCCTATCCCGGCAGGCGCATCGTGCTGGTATTCCAACCCCACCGTTACACGCGCACGCGGGACTGTTTCGAGGATTTCGTCGAAGTCCTCTCGCGCGCCGATGCGTTGTTGCTCACGGAGGTCTATCCCGCCGGGGAAGCGCCCATCGTCGCTGCCGACGGCCGCAGCCTTGCCCGCGCCCTGCGCGTCGCGAGCCGGGTCGAACCGATCTTCGTGGAAACCGTCGACGCCCTGCCGCGGGCCGTGCTGGACGCGGCGCGGCCCGGTGATGTTGTCATCACGATGGGCGCGGGGTCCATCGGCGGCGTGGCACAGAAACTGGCGGCGCCATGATGCCGCTTGGGGATAAGCCACGCGAGAACGCCACCGGCGACCCCGATGGCGCCAATCCCGCCACGCTCGGCAAGGTGGGCGTGCTGTTCGGCGGCCGTTCCTCGGAGCGCGATGTCTCGCTGCTCTCGGGCGCCGCGGTGCTGCAGGCCCTGCAACAAAGCGGTGTCGATGCCCACGCCTTTGATCCGGCCGAACGGACTCTGGGCGAACTGGAGACGGCCGGATTCGATCGCGTATTCCTCGTGCTCCATGGCCGTTACGGGGAAGACGGCGCGATCCAGGGCGTGCTCGAAACCCTGCGAATACCTTATACCGGCAGTGGGGTCCAGGCATCGGCCATCGGCATGGACAAGATCACGACCAAGAAAATCTGGGAAGCCGCCGGGCTGCCCACACCCGCCTGGGTGCGTCACGACGCCACGGCTGCGATGCCCGATCTGTCACGGCTGGGCGCCGACCTGGTGGTCAAGCCCGCTAGCGAAGGTTCCACCTTCGGTGTCACCAAGGTCCGTGCCGCCGACCAGGCCGGCCTGCAGGCCGCCATTGCCGCGGCGCGCGGTTTCGACAGCGGCGTGTTGATCGAGGAGTGCATCATCGGCCGCGAGCTGACCTGCGCCGTACTTGGTGAAGGCGCCACCGCCCACGCGCTGCCGCTGGTGGAGATCCGCGCACCCGGTGCCAACTATGACTATCACAACAAGTATTTCAGCGATGACACGCAGTATCTGTGCCCGGCCCCTATCGACCCCGCCCTCGCCGGGCGGATCAGCGCGCTGTGCGTGGCTGCCTACCGGGCCGTCGGAGCCCGCGGCTGGGGCCGTATAGACGTCATGCTGCGCGCCGATGCGCAAGGCAACCAGCCGTACCTGCTGGAAATCAATACCGCACCGGGCATGACCGGTCATTCGCTCGTGCCCATGGCAGCGCGCGCAGCCGGTGTGAGTTTTGCGCAGCTCGTACTGCAGATCCTGGGCGGTGCACGGCTGGAGATCGGCGCATGAACGGCGTTGCCCTCCTGCGCTGGGGAACCCGGATTGCGATTGCGGCCGCCGTCGTATGCGCGCTCGCCGCCGCCTTGCTGTGGATGGTGCAACGACCACGCTTCGACTTCCAGCGCATCGAGGTGGTGGGCCAGCTGCGCCACGTCAGCCGCGCCGCCATCCGGTCGGCCATAGCCGGCCGCCTGCGCGGCAATTTCTTCACGATGCGGCTCGCCGAATCACGTGCCGTGTTCGAGTCCATCCCATGGGTGGCCTCGGTATCGGTACGCCGGGTGTGGCCCGATCGGCTCGTGGTCACGATGGTGGAGCGACGCGCCGTGGGCGTATGGAGCGACGGCAGGGTTGTCTCCGACGCGGGCCAGCTCTTCGATGTCAATCCGGCCGAAGCCGAGCTCGACGGCCCCCAGGTCGAATTCTCGGGACCCCCCGGGCTAGCGGCCGATGCGGTGGCCAAGCTGGGCAGCCTGGGGATGGCCCTGCGTGCCCTGCCCGCCACGATAGCGGCCATCGATATTTCCGACCGCGCGTCCTGGAGCCTGCGCACGCAGGCGGGGCAGACCCTGGACCTGGGCCGTGACGATCCGCCGGGCAGCGTCGAGGCACGGCTCAACGCGATCGTGGCCAATTACCCCTTGGTGGTGGCCCAGCTGAGCGGGCCACCTGGGCATATCGACGCACGCTACAACAACGGCTTTGCCGCAACGAGACCATGAAGAACGAAAACAAGGAATTGATCGTCGGCCTCGACATCGGCACCTCCAAGGTAGTGGCCGCCGTCGCCGAGGTCCTCCCCGATGGCGGCTTCCAGGTGATCGGCCTGGGACAGTCGCGCTCCGAAGGCCTGCGCAAGGGCGTGGTCGTGAACATCGAGGCAACCGTGCGAGCGATCCGCGGTGCGCTTGAAGAGGCCGAGCTGATGGCCGCCTGCCGCATCACCGATGTCTACATCGGTATTGCCGGCAGCCACATCAAGGGCGTGAATTCGAGCGGCATGGTGGCGATCAAGGACCGCGAGGTCGCCGCTGCCGACGTCGACCGCGTCATCGAGACCGCCCGCGCCCTGCACATACCGACCGACCAGCAGGTGCTGCACGTCCTCACCCAGGAATTCATCGTCGACGGTCAGGAGGACATCCGCGAGCCCATCGGCATGAGCGGCGTGCGTCTCGAGGTACGGGTGCACATCGTCACCGGCGCGGTGAGTGCTGCACAGAATGTCGTCAAGTGCGTGCGCCGCTGCGGCCTTGAAGTTCAGGACATCATCCTGCAGCCGCTGGCCTCCGCGCTGTCGGTCCTGACTGCCGACGAGCGCGAGCTTGGCGTTGCGCTGATCGACATCGGCGGCGGCACGACGGACATCACGGTCTTCACCGGCGGCGCGATCCGCCACACGGCCGTCATTCCCATTGCCGGCGACCAGATCACCAATGACATCGCCATGGCGCTGCGCACACCCATACCCGAAGCCGAGGAGCTCAAGCTCGGCCATGGCACGGCCAAGGAAGTGCTCGCCGACTCCAGCGAACGCGTCGAGATCGCCGGCATCGGCGACCGGCCCACGCGCCTGCTCTCGCGCCAGGCGCTGGCGGCTGTCATCGAGCCGCGGGTCGAGGAGCTTTTCACCATTGCGCAGCGGGTGATACGCGAATCGGGATTCGAGGACCGGCTGGCCAGCGGCATCGTGCTCACCGGCGGCACCTCGCTGCTGCCTGGCATCGCCGAACTCGCCGAGGATGTTTTCCTGCGCCCGGCGCGCACCGGTTGGCCTGCCTACTCCGGTCCGCTGGCCGATGTGGTGCGCAACCCGCGCTACGCCACCGTCATGGGGCTGCTGGTCGAGGCCCACGCGCAGCACCAGCGCGGCCGCAAGGCGGTAGCGCGGGCCGGCGCGCTCAAGGGAACCGTAGGACGGATCAAGGAGTGGATCGTTGGAAATTTCTAGATTGCCCGCAGTCTTTGTATCGCAGGAAAAACCGGAAATGGGAGGTCATCATGGCATTTGAGATTCTGGAAACTGAAACAGTTGGCACGGTCATCAAGGTAATCGGTGTCGGCGGGGCCGGCGGCAACGCTGTCGAGCACATGATCCGGCGCGGCGTGGAGGGCGTGGAATTCATCTGCGCCAATACCGACCACCAGGCCCTGGCGCGATCGAGCGTGAGCAACGTCATCCAGCTGGGCAAGACCGGATTGGGCGCGGGGAGCAAGCCCGAAGCCGGCCGTCAGGCCGCGGAAGAAGCGCGCGAGCGCATCGCCGATGCCTTGCGCGGCGCGCACATGGTGTTCATCACCGCCGGCATGGGCGGCGGCACCGGAACCGGCGCTGCGCCAGTTGTGGCGCAGATCGCCAAGGAAATGGGCATATTGACCGTGGCCGTGGTCTCCAAGCCCTTCGACTTCGAAGGACCCAAGCGCATGCGGCTCGCCGAGGCGGGACTGGCCGAGCTGCAGGAGGGCGTGCATTCGCTGATCGTCATCCTCAACAGCCGCCTGCAGGAGGTGATGGGCGAGGACGCCGAAATGTCCGCCTGTTTCCACGCGGCGGACGACGTGCTGCACAACGCCTGCGCCGGAATCGCCGAGATCATCAACACGCCAGGCCTCATCAACGTCGATTTCGAGGATGTCAAGACGGTGATGAGTGAACATGGCAAGGCGATGATGGGTACGGCTACCGCGGCGGGCACCGATCGCGCGCGCATCGCCGCCGAACAGGCGGTTGCCAGTCCCCTGCTCGAGGGCGTTGACCTGTCGGGCGCCCGCGGCGTATTGGTGAACATCACGGCCAACGGCTCGCTCAAGCTGCGGGAGACCACCGAGGTGATGAACACGATCCGGGCGTTTGCAGCTGACGACGCCACGGTCATTTTTGGCACCGTTACCGATGACGCCATGGCCGATGAATTGCGGGTCACGGTGGTTGCCACCGGCCTGGGCCGTGCCGCGGACCTCAAGCGGCCGGCGCTCGTGCCCATGCCGATGCAAAAGACCGGGACGGATAACGTGCGCATGTCGGCGCCGCCCACGGCTGCGACGCGGTCGGGCAGTGAATACGACGGGTACGACACGCCGGCCGTTTGGCGTGAGCGGCCTCCGCGCGTTAGTGATGATGCTCATAACCTCGAGATTCCGGCGTTTCTGCGCAAGCAGGCGGATTGAGAATGGTGTCACCCCGGTGATTCACTGGTTGGGTTCGTTGAGTGCGCCGGGGCGAATTGGAGCATTGGGCACATTGAGCACGCAGGCGAGCGGCGGCTGTGCCCTGCCGGTTCCGGCGACGCGGTGGTCGCCCCCTGCGGGGGCGACTGCGCTGGTGCGCCCAGCATGGGCGCGATCTTGGAGGTGTAAGTCCTCCCGTGAGCTGACCACAGCGAGCGAAGGGAAGTGCAACTGCGCAAGGGTGACCGCGCGTGGGGAGGAAGCATGGAACGTAAGCCGTGAGCCGATGGAC
>CAIQGU010000288.1 GCA_903871435.1 uncultured Burkholderiales bacterium
CAGTTCACGCGCTTCCAACGCTGGAGACCGAGCGCCTCGTCCTGCGCCCCTGGGCGCTGGCCAGCGCGCATCATGGCAAGGGCGATGCACGCGAAGCCATGCGGGCTGCGATCGACTGGGCTCGCAGGCGATCATCGCCTTATAACGACCTAAACCCCTGATTTCCCCGGCATTCCCCCCAGAATCGCCCTAAAGCCGGGTTTCCTTCATTTCAGATACAATGTCAGGTTCACGGCATGGCATTCCTTCCATGTCCGCCAGTCGAACCATTAAAGGGAAAATCATGGCAGTGTCCGACATCAAGAAGGGCGACATCGTCGCCAAGTATCAACGCGCCGGCAATGACACCGGGTCCCCCGAAGTCCAGGTCGCGCTGCTCACGGCCCGCATCAACGAGCTGACCGAGCATTTCAAGACGCACGTCAAGGATCACCACTCGCGCCGTGGCCTGCTCAAGATGGTGAGCCGCCGTCGCAAGCTGCTCGATTATCTCAAGGGCAGGAATCCCGATTCGTACAAGGGTCTCATCGACCGTCTCGGTCTGCGCAAGTAGGCACCAGGGCGCGATCGAATGGATCTCGCAACGTGGGCAGCTTCGGGTGTCAATCCGGACCCTGCCCACGCGGCGTTGCGCCAGACGAACCCGCATGTCCGGAGCATTTCTCCGGGAAATCATCCTCGAAATGCCGGCGGCGAAGTTGCTCAGCCGGGTAGCACCGGCAGTGCAGTGCCTTCTTAGGTAGCCGCGGCAAGGGCGGCAGGCGCGTGCGCAGTCGTAACGGAATTGGTGAAAGGAAACCCTCGTGTTTGACAAAGTGAAGAAGACATTTCAGTACGGCGACCATACTGTGCACCTGGAAACCGGCGAAATCGCCCGTCAGGCTGGCGGTGCCGTGATCGTTTCGGTCGATGACACGGTGATCCTGGCCACGGTGGTCGGTGCCAGCAAGGCCAAGCCCGGTCAGGACTTCTTCCCCCTGACGGTGGACTACATCGAAAAGACCTACGCCGCCGGCAAGATCCCCGGCGGTTTCTTCAAGCGCGAGGGGCGTCCCTCCGAGAAGGAAACCCTCACGTCCCGCCTGATCGACCGCCCCCTGCGGCCGCTGTTTCCGGAAGGCTTCTTCAACGAAGTCCAGGTCGTCATTCACGTGCTGTCCGTGAACCCGGAAATCGATCCCGATATTCCCGCCATCATCGGCGCCTCGGCAGCCTTGTCGATCTCCGGCATTCCGTTCAGCGGTCCCGTGGGCGCAGCACGCGTCGGCTACATCGACGGCAAGTACGTCATCAATCCTTCGGCCACCGCGCTCAAGACCTCGAAGCTCAACCTCGTGGTTGCCGGCACCGAACGTGCCGTGCTCATGGTCGAGTCCGAAGCCGACCAGCTCTCCGAAGACATCATGCTGGGCGCCGTTGTGTACGGCCACGAGCAGATGCAAGCCGTGATCGGCGCCATCGATGAACTGGTGCGCGACGCCGGCAAGCCCGCCTGGGACTGGACGCCGCCCGCCAAGAACGAAGCGCTGACCGCCCGCCTCGCCGCCATCGCTGGCCCCGGCTACAACGACGCCTACCAGATCCGCAGCAAGCAGGCTCGTACCCAGAAGCTCAAGGAAGTCGAAGCCAAGGTGTGGGAACAACTCGCGGCCGAAACCGCCGGCGGTGCCCCGGCTGTGGACGCCCGCGAAGTCGACCAGATCCTGTTCGATATGCAAGCCAAGCTCGTTCGCAACCAGATCCTGGCCGGCGAACCGCGTATCGACGGCCGCGACACCCGGACGGTGCGTCCCATCGAGGTGCGCCTGGGCGTGCTGCCCCGCACCCACGGCTCGTCGCTGTTCACCCGCGGTGAAACCCAGGCGCTGGTCACGGCCACGCTGGGCACCAAGCAGGACGAGCAGATCATCGACGCACTGATGGGCGAGTATCGCGACCGCTTCATGATGCACTACAACATGCCGCCCTTCGCCACCGGCGAAACCGGCCGCGTGGGCACGCCCAAGCGCCGCGAAATCGGTCATGGCCGCCTGGCCAAGCGCGCCCTGGTGGCGGTGCTGCCGCCGCCCGAAGAGTTCCAGTATTCCATCCGCATCGTGTCGGAAATCACCGAGTCCAACGGCTCCTCGTCGATGGCCTCCGTCTGTGGCGGCAGCCTGGCGCTGATGGATGCGGGCGTTCCCATCAAGGCGCACGTGGCCGGCGTTGCCATGGGTCTCATCAAGGAAGGCGGCCGCTTTGCGGTACTGACCGACATACTGGGTGACGAGGATCACCTCGGCGACATGGACTTCAAGGTAGCCGGTACGGTCAATGGCATCACCGCGCTGCAGATGGACATCAAGATCGAGGGCATCACCAAGGAAATCATGCACGTGGCGCTGGCCCAGGCACGCGAAGGCCGCACCCACATCCTGCAAAGGATGCAGGACGCCATCACGGGCTCGCGCGGTGAACTCTCCGCCTTCGCGCCCCGCATGATCCGCATCAAGATCAACCCCGAGAAGATCCGTGACGTCATCGGCAAGGGCGGAGCCGTCATCCGCGCGCTCACCGAAGAAACGGGCACGCAGATCGACATCGAGGACGACGGCAGCATCACCATCGCCAGCGTCGACCAGGACAAGGGTCGCGAGGCAGAGCGCCGCATCCTGGAACTCACCGCGGAAGTCGAAGTGGGCAAGGTCTACGACGGCACGGTGCTGCGCCTGCTCGATTTCGGCGCCATCGTCCAGTTGCTGCCCGGCCGCGATGGCCTGTTGCACATCTCGCAGATTGCCAATGAGCGTGTCAATCAGGTGTCCGACTACCTCAAGGAAGGCCAGGCCGTGAAGGTCAAGGTCATCGAGGCCGACGAAAAGGGCCGTGTGCGCCTGTCGATGAAGGCGGTTGGCGGCGAAGCGCCGCCGGCGGCCTGAGGACGGGATTGCCGGAGCGCCAGCATGGGCCAGCGCGCGAAGCTCGTCGCCGCCAATTGGAAGATGAACGGCAATACGCCGGACAACGACCGTTGGCTGCGCGCGTTTCGCGATGCGCCCCCCAAGTGCGAGACCGTCGTCTGCCCGCCGTTCGTCTACCTGCAGCAGGTGGCAGCTGGCCTCGCGGGCACAGCGGCCGGGGTCGGCGCGCAGGATGTTTCGGACCGGGCGCTCGGTGCCTGGACCGGGGAAGTTGCCGCGGAAATGCTGCTCGACAGCGGCGTCACCTGGGTAATCCTCGGGCACTCCGAGCGGCGCGCGTCGTTTGGCCATTCCGACGCCATCGTCGCGGCCAAGATGGAGCGGGTCGTAGCCGCGGGCTTGCGGCCTATCTTGTGCGTGGGCGAGACCCTGCACCAGCGTGAACAGGGCCTCACCATGGCGGTGATTGCGGCTCAGCTGGAGGCGGTCTTGCAGCGCTGCCCGGCTGCGCAGCTGGTGGTCGGCGCCATCGCCTACGAGCCGGTGTGGGCGATAGGCACCGGGCGTACGGCAACGCCTGCCCAGGCGCAGGAAGTGCACGCGGCGATCCGCGCGCGTATCGCGGCGCATGACCCGCACGCGGCAGCGGGGATGCGCTTGCTGTACGGCGGCAGCGTGAAGCCGGCCAATGCGGCGGAATTGTTTTCTCAGCCGGATATTGACGGCGGCCTGATTGGCGGTGCATCGCTGGTGGCGGCGGATTTTCTGGCGATATGCGCGGCGGCCGCGCATTGACGTTTCATGAAGTTTTGATAAGGTTTTTCTGGGAGTTGATGATATGGGCTGGATCGTTACCCTGTTGATGGTGGTGCAGGTCATCTGCGCCGGTGCCGTCATCATTCTGGTGTTGCTGCAGCATGGCAAGGGTGCCGATATGGGTGCCGCATTTGGAGGTGGCGCTTCCGGCAGCCTTTTCGGTGCCAGCGGATCGGCCAACTTCCTGTCGCGGACCACGGCAGTCATCGCCGGTGTCTTCTTCGTCGCCACGATAGGTCTCGCCTATTCCGCCACGCAGTTTCGTGCGTCGCACGGCGGCGGTCTGATGAAAACGGCGATTCCGGCCAGCAGCACGCCTGCTGGCAGTGCAGCACCTGCCCCCGGTGACCAGGTTCCGCAGGGAGCCGGCGCCGCTCCGGCGACGGCACCGGCCGCACCGGCGGATGGTGGCAAGGCTGCAGATATCCCGAAGTAGGTTTTACACGCTGCCTGCGCGCTTTTCTGGTGGTGGCAGCGACAACGGCAAGCGGGTTTTCCCTCGCGTGTGGGTCTCATTGCCGATGAGACACGCTCGAATCGCGGTAGAATTTGAGCCGTTCGCCGACGTGGTGAAATTGGTAGACACACCATCTTGAGGGGGTGGCGGCGCAAGCCGTGCGAGTTCGAGTCTCGCCGTCGGCACCACGCATGAAGCAGGGCGCCTGCAGTCGAATCGATTGCAGGCGGGAGAAAATAACAATAAAGCGCTGCCGCGAAGTTTTCGGCGCCCGGTTCCAGGCTGTTCGGGCGTTCGCAGGCGTGCGCAATTCAACACACGGGTGGATTGTGGATCTGGGGAACTACGTTCCGGTCTTGGTCTTCGTGGCGGTGGGCGCCTTCATCGGCATTGCCCCCATCGCCCTGGGTGCGTTACTCGGCCCGAACCGCCCCGATCCCGAAAAGCTGTCGCCTTACGAGTGCGGCTTCGAGGCATTCGAGGACGCGCGCATGAAATTCGACGTGCGCTATTACCTCGTGGCCATCCTCTTCATACTGTTCGACCTCGAAGTCGCCTTCCTGGTGCCATGGGGCGTGTCACTGCACGCCCTGGGTCCGTGGAGCGAAGGGTTTTGGGCGATGATGCTGTTCCTGGCCATTCTCGCAGTCGGCTTCCTGTACGAATGGAAGAAGGGCGCGCTCGACTGGGAGTAACGGTCCGGGCGGTGCGTGGGAATGTGGGATCTCTTGTGACTTCCTGAGGATTGACGATCGCGTGGGTATCGAAGGCAAACTGAGCCAGGGTTTCATAACCACCAGTGCTGACGCCGTCATCAACTGGTCCAAGACCGGTTCGCTATGGCCCATGACCTTCGGTCTGGCCTGCTGCGCCGTGGAAATGATGCACGCTGGCGCCGCGCGCTATGACCTCGACCGCTTTGGTGTGGTCTTCCGCCCCAGCCCGCGCCAGTCCGATCTCATGATCGTTGCCGGCACCTTGTGCAACAAGATGGCGCCGGCGCTGCGCAAGGTCTACGACCAGATGCCCGAGCCCCGCTGGGTCCTCTCCATGGGTTCGTGCGCCAACGGCGGCGGCTACTACCATTACTCGTATTCCGTGGTGCGCGGTTGCGACCGCATCGTGCCCGTCGATATCTACGTACCTGGCTGTCCGCCCACTGCCGAGGCCCTCATCTACGGCATCGTGCAGCTGCAGAGCAAGATACGCCGCACCAATACCATCGCCCGGTGACCGCGTGGATGCCCCCACTTTGAATGCCGGTGGAAACATCGACGACTTGGCTGAGCGGCTGCGCGTCGCCTTCGGTGAAGAAATCGTTTCCCTGGTGAAGGATCGCGCCGAAATCACGCTGCGTGTGGCGCCCCAGCACTGGCAGTCGTCGGCGCTGCGCCTGCGCGATGATCCGCAGTTCGGGTTTTCCCAGATGCTCGACCTTTGTGGCGTCGATTACCTGCAGTACGGCGAAGGCGCGTGGCAGGGCCCCCGCTTCGCCGTCGTGGCGCATCTGCTGTCGCTCACCAACAACTGGCGCCTGCGGCTGCGCACCTTCTGCGACGACGACGGCATTCCACTGGTGCATACCCTGCTGCCCGTGTGGCCGTCGGCGGGCTGGTACGAGCGCGAGGCCTTCGATCTTTTCGGCATACTTTTCGATGGTCACCCCGACCTGCGCCGCATCCTCACCGATTACGGCTTCGTCGGTCATCCGTTCCGCCGCGACTTTCCCATCTCCGGCAGCGTGGAGATGCGCTACGACCCGGAACTGCGGCGTGTGATCTACCAGCCGGTATCCATAGAACCGCGCGAAGTCACGCCCCGCGTGATCCGCGAGGAGAACTATGCGCGCGGGCCGGGAAAGAACGGGTAGCACCATGGCGGACATAAAAAACTACACGCTGAATTTTGGCCCGCAACACCCTGCAGCCCACGGTGTGCTGCGGCTGGTGCTCGAGCTCGACGGCGAGGTCATCCGTCGCGCCGATCCGCACATCGGCCTGCTGCACCGGGCCACCGAAAAACTTGCCGAAACGCGCACCTTCATCCAGTCCGTGCCGTACATGGACCGGCTCGATTACGTCTCCATGATGTGCAACGAGCATGCCTACGTCATGGCCATAGAGCGGCTGCTGGGCATAGAAGTGCCCGTGCGCGCGCAGTACATCCGCGTCATGTATGACGAACTCACGCGCCTGCTCAACCACCTGCTATGGATCGGCGGACATGCGCTCGACGTGGGCGCCATGGCGGTCTTCCTCTATGCGTTTCGCGAGCGCGAAGATCTCTTCGACATGTACGAGGCGGCCTCGGGCGCGCGCATGCACGCGGCGTATTACCGGCCCGGTGGCGTCTACCGCGACCTGCCCGACAGCATGCCGCAGTACACCGCCGGCGGCGGCATGTCGGCGCGCGAACTGACCCTGCGCAACGAGAACCGCCAGGGATCGCTGCTCGATTTCATCGAAGACTTCACGCGCCGTTTCCCAGGGTGTGTGGACGAATACGAAACCCTGCTCACCGACAACCGCATCTGGAAACAGCGCCTGGTGGGCATCGGCGTCGTCGATCCCGAGCGTGCCCAGGCCATCGGTTTCACCGGCCCGATGCTGCGCGGTTCCGGCGTGGCCTGGGACCTGCGCAAGAAGCAGCCCTACGAGGTCTATGACCGGCTCGATTTCGATATCCCCATCGGGCACAACGGCGACTGCTACGACCGCTACCTCGTGCGCGTGGAAGAGATGCGCCAGAGCAATCGCATCATCCGCCAGTGCATCGACTGGCTGCGCGCCAATCCCGGTCCGGTCATCACGTCGGACCACAAGGTGGCGCCGCCCTCGCGGGTCGACATGAAGACCAACATGGAAGAACTGATCCACCATTTCAAGCTGTTCACCGAGGGCATGCACGTGCCCAGCGGCGAGGTCTACGCCGCGGTGGAGCATCCCAAGGGAGAGTTCGGCATCTACCTCGTGAGCGATGGCGCCAACAAGCCCTACCGCCTGAAGATACGTGCGCCGGGTTTCGCGCATCTGGCTGCTCTTGACGAAATGAGCCGCGGCCACATGATCGCCGACGCGGTCACCATCATCGGATCGCAGGACATCGTCTTTGGCGAGATCGACCGATGAGCGCGCACGCATCAGCCGCCGCCGGCGTGCCGCAGGGCGATTACCGCCTCTCGGCCGAAGCCCTGCGTCTCATCGACCGGGAAATCACCAAGTACCCGCCAGAGCAGCGCCAGTCCGCCGTGATGGCGGCCCTGACCATTGCCCAGGACGAGTTGGGCTGGCTGCCACCGCAGGTGCAAGAAGAGGTCGCGGCCGTGCTGGGCATGACACCTATTGCCGTCTACGAGGTGGCAAGTTTCTATCACATGTATCACCTTGCGCCCATCGGCCGCCACAAGATCACCGTGTGCACGAACCTGCCGTGTGCGCTCTCGGGTGGCAACGCCGCTGCCCGGCAACTGCAGCAGAGGCTGGGAATCCGGTTTGGCCAGACCACTGCCGATGGCGCCTTCACCCTGGACGAAGGCGAGTGCATGGGCGCCTGCGGCGATGCGCCGGTGCTGATCGTCGACAACAAGAAGATGTGCAGTTTCATGGATGAAAGCCGCATCAATACCCTGCTCGACACGCTGGCCGCCGATGCGGCCAAGCCGGCACGGTGAACGGCGCGCACGCGGGGCGGACATGAAATCGACGAGGAACCCATGAGCGCGCAAACCTGTTTCCACGGACGCCACCTTCAGCCTTTGATCCTGGCCGATCTCGACGGCCAGAACTGGGGCCTCGCCGACTACGAGAAGCGCGGCGGCTACCAGGCGCTGCGCCGGATCCTTGCCGAGGGTCTGCCGCCGGAGGCCGTGGTTGCCGAACTCAAGAAGTCGGGTTTGCGCGGCCGTGGCGGCGCGGGCTTTCCCACGGGCCTCAAATGGAGCTTCATGCCCAAGGCGCCCGGCACCAAGTACCTCGTATGCAACTCCGACGAAGGCGAGCCCGGAACCTTCAAGGACCGCGACATCCTGCGCTACAACCCGCACTCGGTCATCGAGGGCATGATCATCGGCGCCTACGCCATCGGCGCCACCGCCGGATACAACTACATCCACGGGGAAATCTGGGCCGAATACGAACGCTTCCAGGAGGCCCTCGATGAAGCCTATGCCGCCGGACTCCTGGGCCGCAACATAGCGGGCTCGGCATTCTCCTTCGACCTCTACACCGCCCACGGCTTTGGTGCCTATATCTGCGGCGAGGAAACCGCGCTGCTTGAATCGCTGGAGGGCAAGAAGGGTCAGCCACGCTTCAAGCCGCCGTTCCCCGCCGCCGTGGGCCTCTACGGCAAACCCACCACGATCAACAACACGGAAACGTTCGCCGCGGTGCCCTGGATCATGCGCAACGGCGGCGAGGCTTTCCTCGCGGTGGGCCGGCCCAACAACGGCGGCACCAAGATCTTTTCCGTCTCGGGCGATGTCAACCTGCCCGGCAACTACGAAGTCCCGCTGGGTACGCCCTTTGCCAAGCTGCTGGAGCTGGCCGGCGGCATGCGCGGCGGCGCCATCAAGGCGGTGATCCCCGGCGGATCTTCCATGCCGGTGCTCACCGGCGCCGTGATGATGGACGTCGACATGGACTACGACTCCATCGCCAAGGCCGGCTCCATGCTGGGCTCGGGCGC
>CAIQGU010000289.1 GCA_903871435.1 uncultured Burkholderiales bacterium
ATGCCGACGTTGGCGGCACGCATGGCTTCGGCCTGGGCAATGGTCCTTGGAAAGCCATCGAACAGGTAACCGCTGGCGCAATCGGCTTGCGTGAGCCGCTCGCGCACGAGATCGATGATGATCTGGTCGGAGACGAGTTGCCCCGCATCCATGACCTTCTTGGCCGCGATTCCCAGAGGTGTGCCGGCCTTGACGGCGGCCCGCAGCATATCTCCCGTGGAAATCTGCGGAATGTGCAGGCGCGAACGCAAAAAGGCCGCTTGGGTGCCTTTTCCGGCGCCAGGTGGTCCGAGCAAAATCAGCCGCATCATCCCCTCGCGCACGTTGGTGCGCGCTCCAAATTGCCTTGTTGTATTTTTATTTCAAGACACGACATCTTACCCGCAACTGCCGGCCGGACACCTTAAGGTCGATCTTCCGCGGGCGCCCGCGCGGCGTGCCGCTCGGAGGGGTGATGGGCCAGCGCCTGGCGGACGCGTTCGAGATCGGCTGGCGTGTCCACGCCTGGGGGCAGCGGTGCCGACAGTTCCATTACCGTGATGGCATTGCCGTGGTAGAGGGCCCGCAACTGCTCGAGGCTTTCGAGCTCCTCGATGGCCGGGCGGGGCAGATCGGGAAACCGCAGCAGATAGGCAACCCGGTAGGCGTACAGGCCCACATGCCGCAGCGCCGGCAATTGCGCTGGCAGCGGAGCCGGAAGCGTCTGCGGCAGCGTCTGCCGCGGCGCGCCTTCGGCGGCGAACGCGTCGCGCGCCCAGGGTATGGGCGCGCGGGAAAACAGCAATGCGCGGCCACGCGCATCGCGCACGACCTTGACGACATTGGGGTCGAAGAACTCGCGCGCATCGCTCAGGGCATGCGCCGCCGTGGCAATGTCGCTGTGCGGATCGTCCGCCAGGGCAGCGGCCACGGCGCGGATTACCGATGGGGGAATGAGCGGCTCATCACCCTGGACATTGACCACCAGTGCCTGCGCGTCAAGACCTAGGAGCCGGCACGCCTGCGCGAGGCGGTCGGTGCCCGTAGGGTGGCGATCATCGGTGAGGATGGCCTCGACGCCGTGCTGGCGACAGGCGTCGAGTATGCGGGCGCTGTCGGCACAGACCACCACGCGGCGCGCGCCGCTGGCCGCCGCCCGCCTTGCCACGCGCACCACCATGGGCAGGCCGCCGATGTCGGCGAGGGGTTTGTCGGGCAGGCGGCTCGAGCCCAGCCGTGCCGGAATCAATGCCGTGAACTCCACCGCTGACGCGGGCGAGGCCGCAGCACTGTGGGCCGCGGACGGCGCGCTCACCCCCGCGCCTCGCGCTCGTCGTCGTCCAGGCGGCGTGCCTCGCTCTCCAGCAATATGGGGATGGCATCACGCACGGGGTACGCAAGGCCGGCCGAAACGGAAACCAGTTCCTGACGCTGGCGGTCGTAGCGCAGCGGGCCCTTGGTGACGGGACAGACGAGAATTTCAAGTAGCTTCGGATCCATGGGACCTTCCTCTGAGCCGCGTTGCCAGGAAGTCGATCAGGCCCGTATCGAGTTCCGAGTGCAGGGGCACGATCCAGATGCGCCCGTCACGGCAAAGCTGCGCATCGCGATGACATTTTACGGCGTCCTTCTGGGTCATCAGGATGTAGTCGTAGCGGCCGGGCGGAACGATGGACGCATCGATCGTGTCGTGATCGGGCAGGGCAATTGCGCACCTGTTGGTGTAGCCCGGAGCGTGGGTGTGGTGGAGCAGCGCGGGGAAAAGGGCCTCGCTGTGGGTG
>CAIQGU010000290.1 GCA_903871435.1 uncultured Burkholderiales bacterium
CGGCGAGAAGAGGGAGCACCATGATTTCCAGCAAGCGGATTGGCCTGGCCACGGTGGCAACCCTTGCCGCCGGTCTCGTTCTGGCCACCTTGGGTGGCTGTGGCCGCAAGGATGATGCGGGCGGCGCAAAGTCCGGTGGCGACGTGATCCGCATCGGCCACGTCGCGCCCTTGAGCGGCGGCGACGCGCACCTGGGCAAGGACAACGAAAACGGCGCCCGCCTGGCCGCCGACGAGATCAACGCGGCCGGCGGGGTAAAGGTAGGGGACAAAACCTACCGGGTCGAGATCCAGGGCGAGGACGACAAGGCCGACCCGCGCGAAGGCACGCTGGTGGCGCAAAAGCTGATCGACGCCGGCGTGGTGGCCGTCGTGGGCCACCTCAACTCGGGCAGTTCCATCCCGGCATCCAAGATCTATAAAGACGCGGAAGTGACGCAGATTTCGCCGTCCAGCACCGCCGTCAAGTACACCGACCAGGGCTTCAAGACCACCTTCCGGGTGGTAGCCAACGACCGTCAGCAGGGCTCGGCCATGGCCAACTACGCCACCGACGTCCTCAAGGCCAAGACCGTCGCCATTGTCGACGACCGCACCGCCTACGGGCAGGGTCTTGCCGATATCGTGGAAGAAGTGGTCAAGTCGCATGGCGCAACGGTCATCGCGCGCGAGTACACCGACAACAAGGCCAGCGACTTCAACGCCATCCTCACGAAGATCCGCGCCACCAAGCCCGATGTCATCGTTTACGGTGGCATGGATGACACCGCCGGCCCCATGGCCAAGCAGATCCACCAGCTGGGCATCAAGACCCCCCTCATCGGCGGCGACGGCGCCTGCACGCCGGAATTCATCAAGCTGGCGGGCGACGGTGCCGAGCAACTCGTGTGCACCCGTGCCGGTGAAGCGGTCGAGCGCCTTCCCAGGGGCGATCGCTTCATGACGGGCTACCAGGCCAAGTTCGGCTCGCCGGTGCAGATCTACGCCCCCTATTCCTACGACGCGGTCTACGTCATCGTCGAGGCCATACGCCGCGCCGGGTCCCTGGACCGCGCCGCCATTACCAAAGCAGTAGCCGCCACGGATTACGATGGTCTCACCGGACACATCGTCTTCGACCCCAAGGGTGACCTCAAGAACGGCGCCATTTCGGTCTACAAGGTGCAGGACGGCAAGCTCATATTCGTGGCGACGTCCCGCTGACGGCCGTGCCGTCGATGACCTCCCGGCGGGGTGCTGCGCGAACCCCCAGCACCCCCGGGCGCAAGCCGAGCAGTAGTCGCAGTGGTACGCGGAGTAGCAATGGGTTCATTTGATACCTTCCTGCAGCAGATCTTCAACGGTCTCGTACTGGGCAGCCTTTACGCCCTGATCGCGCTCGGGTACACGATGGTCTACGGCATCGTCAACCTGATCAATTTCGCGCACGGCGATGTGCTCATGGTGGGGGCATTGACCGCGCTGAGCGCCGTGACGCTCACCCACGCAGCCGTGCCCGCTCTGCCGGGCTGGGGACTGCTCATCGTGGGTATGGCCGCCGCCATCGTCGTGTGCATACTGCTCAGCCTGCTGATCGAGCGCATCGCCTACCGTCCCCTGCGCAATGCGCCGCGCCTGGCGCCGCTCATCACCGCCATTGGCGTATCGATCCTGCTGCAGACCGTGGCGATGATCATCTGGGGACGCAACCACCTCACCTACCCCCAGTTGCTGCCCGCGGACCCGATCGCCATCGGGCCGGCAACGGTAACCGCCACCAAGCTGGCAGTGATCGCGCTCTCCACGGTCATCATGGTGGGACTGCTGATACTCGTCCAGCGCACGCGGCTGGGCCGCGCAATGCGTGCCACGGCCGAGAACCCGCGGGTAGCCGGGCTGATGGGCGTGAACCCCAATGCGGTCATCGCGGCCACCTTCGCCATCGGCGCGGCGCTCGCGGCCGTGGCCGGGGTGATGTATGCCGCCGTTTACTCGGTTGCCCATTTCTACATGGGGTTCATCCCCGGCCTGAAGGCCTTCACCGCGGCGGTGCTGGGCGGCATCGGCAACATTCCGGGTGCCATGCTGGGCGGTATCCTGCTGGGCCTCATCGAGGCGCTGGGCGCGGGCTATATCGACCAGTTGAGCGGCGGCGTCTTCGGCAGCAACTACCAGGACGTGTTCGCCTTCATCGTGCTGTGCGCGGTTCTGATCCTGCGGCCATCGGGCCTGCTGGGCGAGCGCGTGGCCGACCGCGCCTGAACCACCACGCCCGGCCAAGGCCCCCTACCGTCCGCCCGCCATGTCGCAGCCGCCCAGCATCGCCGACGCACCGCCCACCGCGCAGGACCTCGCGGGGCGGCGACGCGCCTTGATCACCGGCGTGGCCATTACCGCCGTCCTGCTGGTGCTGCCGCTGGCCGCCGGATGGCTGGGGTCCGCGTGGGTGCGCACACTGGCCTTCGCGGCGCTGTACGTGATGCTCGCCCTGGGACTGAACATCGTGGTGGGCTTTGCCGGCCTGCTCGACCTGGGCTACATCGCCTTTTATGCGGTGGGCGCCTACACCTTCGCGCTGCTGGCCTCGCCGCATCTCACGGACAATTTCCCGGCCCTGGCACACGCCTTTCCGGGCGGCCTGCATGTGCCCATATGGGTGGCCATACCGCTGGGCGCCGCCATTGCCGCGGGCTTTGGGGTGCTGCTGGGCGCGCCCGTCCTCAAGCTGCGCGGCGACTACCTCGCCATCGTCACGCTGGGCTTTGGCGAGATCATTCGCATATTCCTGAACAACCTGAACCGGCCCCTCAACCTTACCAACGGCCCGCAGGGCATCAACCTGATCGATCCGGTGCGCATCGGCAGCGTGTCCTTTGACCGGCCGCTGGACGTCCTGGGGCTGCACCTCACGTCGCCGCAGCTGTACTACTACCTCTTCGTGGCGCTGGCGGCGCTGTCGGCACTGGTGTGCTCGCGGCTGCAGGATTCGCGGCTGGGCCGCGCCTGGATGGCCATACGCGAGGATGAAACGGCCGCCAAGGCCATGGGCATCAACGTGCGCAACGTCAAGCTGCTGGCCTTCGGACTGGGGGCCACCTTCGGTGGCGTTGCGGGCTCCATGTTCGGCGCCTTCCAGGGCTTCGTATCGCCGGAATCCTTCTCGCTGATGGAATCGGTCATCGTGCTGTCGATGATCGTGCTGGGTGGGCTGGGCCACATACCCGGTGTGATCTTCGGGGCCGTGCTGTTGTCGGTGTTTCCCGAGGTCCTGCGCCATACCGTGGGCCCCTTGCAGGAGCAGATCTTCGGTCACATCGTGATCGATACCGAGGTGCTGCGCATGCTGCTCTACGGAGTGGCGCTGGTGGTCATCATGCTGTACCGGCCGCGCGGCCTGTGGCCGGCGCCGCTGCATGGCACAACCCGCCCTGTGGAACCCGCCGCAGTACCAGCGGCGGCGGCAGCGGGCGCGGCGGCAGGGGCGGCAGCACCGGGGGCGCGGTCATGAGCCTGCTCGAGGTAAGCGGCATCAGCCGCCGTTTCGGCGGGCTGCAGGCTCTGAGCGATGTGTCGATGACCATCGCGCGCGGCCAGATCTACGGCCTCATAGGCCCCAATGGCGCCGGCAA
>CAIQGU010000291.1 GCA_903871435.1 uncultured Burkholderiales bacterium
CCTGGTTTGTCGTGCGCTCCAAGGGCAAGCAGTTGTCCGTGGTGGCGGCCACTTTCCAGGATTTCCTGCGCACGCATGTCCAGCTCTTCATGCCACGCCCCTAGCAGGCTCAATGCTCGTCGTCGAGCGACGGGTCCCAGCCCCGGGTGTTGGCGGCGCTGATCGCCTCGTCATAGATGCGACGGTGCCGCGCGGCCAGTTCCGGCGGCAGCGCGCTGGGCAGGCCGCCGTGGCGGTCCCATTCCGCCTCGACGCGGTGGATCAAGCCCTGGATCCGGTTCACATCCCACCCGGCGCAGTCTTCCGAGTCGGGGATCAGGCCAAAGACGCGTGCGTCGAGTACCGCACGTCCTGTTGGCGTGAGTCCGTGGGAGTCGCTGTTGAGCCCTGCGTAAATTTTGATCATGTCGCTCCACGCTCGCTTTCCAACCACCGTTTGACGAAGACATCCGCCAATTCGCGCACCGACTCGGCCTTGAGAATCAGGCCTAGGTCGATCATTTCGGTCACCATGCCGCCATTGCCCTGATTAGCCGGAACCGGCGCGCTGGCGATATGGTTCTGTTCTTCACGAAAGAATACCGCAGCCACGACGCCCACGAACCAGATCGTGCGCGCGCCCTCGCCCCGCGCGCGCAGGGGATCGTCACGCACGACGAACACCGGGCTGCCGCTCGATCCCGGGTATACGGCCGCGTCGATGAGGAACTGCTTGCGACCTTCGAAATCGAGTTCCAGCGGCGTGGCGGTGGTGCCGCGGCGCAAGATGGGCATGAGGTTCACCTGGTCCCAGATGCCGCTCGGATAGCCCACGAACAGGATTTCCTCCAGGGCATCGAAGTCGCGGACCTGGGCGGCGTCGGGAAAGCTGCGGCTGTCGATCGACTGATAGTAGAGCTCGACACCCAGGTCGCGCGCCGCCCGTTCCAGCGGGCGCAGCGGAATGATCGCCAGATCGGTCTGCGCATCGGGATGGTAGGACCATGCGGCCGGGAAGTCGTCGATGTTGAGCTGAAAGCGCCGTCCGAAGGCGGGTCGCCCGTCGAGCTGCTGCGTGAAGATCAGTCCGCCACGGCGCACGCCTTCAACCAGATGGCGATTGGTGACGATGAACGGCGTGGTGCCGCGGTCGTGCCGGTGGTTGATGATGAACGCGGTGCCGGAACCCGCGCTGCCGTCTTCGAGCTCGGTGTCGATGCGCACCGTGGAGAAGAGCAGGCGTTTGGCGGCGGAGTCGATCTGCATCGGATGGGTTGTTCCAGCTAGGGGGGGCATGCGCCTGGCTGCGCAGCTCAGGACGCAGCGCGCTGGTTGAGCCGCTCGATGGCCGCGATAACGGCCCGCTGTGCGGCTTCGGCTTCGGCCTCGGAGCCCATCATGGTCAGGCGGCCGAAGGTGCCAAAAGGCTTCACGTCGACCAGGGTGACATGCGCGCCTTTTTCCGCCTCGTTGGCGGCGTAGACGATGTATCCGGCGGGCTCTACCTCGAGGATGAACATGCTCTTGCCGGGCAGGATCATCGAACCCTTGCGGAACTGGCGGTTGATGAGCGTCGCGTGGTCGGGCGTGATGGCGCGGATGATTTCGTTCCAGGCCACCTTGCAGGGCAGCCGCGACTCGACGCGGGCGCCCAGTTTTTCCAGGACCATGTCGCCGGCAGCGATCACCTCGCTCTGATTGCGGTAGTGGATCTCCATCGACCCGAACGACCGCTCCACCACCTGTTCTCCCATGCGCACATTGGTGCCCTTGAGCGCAATGTCGGAGAGATTGTGCACGGCCATGCCCGGGGCCACCTCGATCCACATGCAGGCGTCGCCCGGCACCGGCAGGAAGCCCTGCGACGAGGTCGCCAGGTAGGACGCCAGTTGCGGCTGCAGTGCGTCGATGAACACGAAGGTGCGGAGGCTGACTTTCATCGTCGTCGGTCCGTCACCGCGTCAGGTTCATGTAGAGCAGGGGCAGCTTCTCGGGCAGTCGCTCCAGCTGGTCGATGACCGTGAAGTTGTTCGGACCGAATACGCGCGCCACATACTGGTCGGCATGCGGGTCCAGCGACAGCGCATACACCGTGATGCCGGCCCGCCCCAGTTCTTCCACGGCGCGGCGCGTATCGTGCCGCAGGTATTGCGGATCGCGCACGTCATTGTCCGCGGGTTCGCCGTCGGTCACGACGAAGATGACGCGCCGGCTCTTGGGCTGCGCGGCCAGGTAGTGGCCGGCGTGGCGCAGCGCCGCGCCCATGCGGGTGGCGAGGTGGCCGGTCATGCCGGCCAGGCGCGCGCGGGCCAGATCGCCATACGGCTGGTCGAAGTCCTTGAAACGGTGGTAATGAATGTCATGTCGCCCATCGGAGCAGAAACCGTGGATCGCGAAGGGGTCGCCGATGCGGTTGAGTGCATCGGCGAACAGCACCGTGGCCGAGCGCGTGAGATCCAGCACGGAGTAGTCGTGGCCGCGTACCTTGTCGTTGGAGGATTCCGACATGTCGAGCAGCACCATCACGGCGAGATCGCGAACCGTGCGCTTGTTGCGCATCATGATGCGCGGATCGGGTTGTTGGCCGATGCGCAGTTCGATCATCGCGCTCACGGCGGCGTTGATGTCCACCTCGTCGCCATCCTCGACACGGCGTATGCGCTGCATGCCCTGGGGAACCATGGACTCGATCAGATACTTCAGGCGCGAGATCACCGGCTTGTTGTCTGCGACGATGGCATCGATCACCGCCAGATCCCCTACCGGCGGGTGACGCTCCAGCACCGTGGCCCAGTTGGGCCGCTCCAGCTGGATCTGGTAATCCCACTCGGCATAGTGAAAGGGCGCCGATATGGGGGGCCGCCCCAGCAGTTCGTTGATGCTGGTGCCGTCGTCGAACAGATACTCGGTGGGCAGCTCCCAGACCTCTTCAGCGTCGTCGCCGGCAAATTCGTTGTCCAGCGCGTGAACCATTTCCATCAGGCTGACCTTCTTGCGTACCTGCTGGCGATCCTCCCAGGTGGCTTCCAGCGCCAGCGCTTCGTCGTATTGCGCTAGCTGCCAGATGGCGCGGTTGTCGTCCCGGTACACGGCGCTTTGCTTCGGCCCGCGGGTCGGCAAGGGCGGCAGGCCTCTTTGTGCCAGTTCGGTGGCAAATTCCACGCCCAGTTCCAGACTCAGCGCGTTGTCCTGCAGCGCACCGGCACGCGCCTTGAACGCGGCCAGTGCCTTCTGGATCCAGGGGTCCGGGTCCTGCGTCTGCCCTTGCAGCAGCGCTCGGGCCAGCCGATCGATGAGCATGCCCACGGTGGCAACGGGCGCGGCGTAATCGGGCTGCGGGTGCAGGGCAAGCCAGGCCTCGCGCATATTGGGAAACTGGGCGATGGCCAGTGCTTCGACGCGCGCGTCCTCAAAGGTCTCGACCAGCGCCCGCTCCAGTGGCGTGCGCGCTTCCTTTTGCAGCGGCTCGCGACCGAACACCAGATGCGCGGCGCAGTGATTGGCAGCCGCGCGGTAGACCTCCAGGCCCGGTACCGCCGCGCCACTTTCAGGGTCGACCGCGGGGACGTCGTCATAGGCATCGGCGATGTACACAACGTAGCGCTCGATGTAAGGCCTGAGTCCGTCGCGGTTTTCGTAGTCGCCGGCGGTGGGCCGCAGGAAGAAGTCCCGGTTCCATATCGCGCGCAGGTAAATGTTCAGGCGCCGCTGGATGTCCACGAACAGCGTGCCCTTGCGCTCCTGCTGCAGAACGCCCAGGGCGTCGGCGCTGCGCAGGGAGAAGTAGGCCACCTGGCCTTCCAGGTCCGCCTTGTACGCCTGCGCGCCCCACTGTACCCAGCGCCGCAATCCGCCCAGGGTGAGCTCGGCCAGCAACCGGTCCAGGTTCTCCAGCATCGGCCGCAGGCCGCGCGGTGCCTGCGCCAAAACGATCTCCAGCACCTTCAGGTAGCTGCGGAAGAGTTCGGCGTCGCCCACCCGCTGGGCCGCCAAGGGCGCCGTGCTGGATATCAGCGCCAGGACCTGTCCCGAGGTCTTGGAAGCCATGCCGAGCAGGAAGGTCACCAGGTCGGGCAGCACCTCCTCGCCGATACCACGTGCCACCTCCGGCATGGACTCCAGGTAACTGACAACCAGTTCCTCGGCGCGACCCAGGCGGTGCAGGGCCAGGGCCCCCTTGAGGTAGTTGTCCAGCCCGCGCGGCGTGAAGGCGCGCGCAGCCTCGTTCCAGGTGGCGCGCAGCAGGTCCTGCGCCTTGCCGGGCAGCTCGTCGAGCAGTTCCTGGAATTCCTCGAGGTGGATGGCCATGTTGGTACGTGACGCAGGCCCGCTTGCGCAGGCACCGCGCTAGAAATAGGTGGTGACCGCGGCGTCGAGCGCGTCGCGCATGTCCGGGTCATCGGTGATCGGGCGTACCAGCGCCACCCGGCAGGCGGCCAGCGGAGCGACGCCGCGCGTGATCAGCGACCCGGCATAGATCAGCATGCGCGTGGAGATGCCTTCGTCCAGGCCATGTCCCTTGAGGTTGCGGGCGCGCTCGGCGATGTGCACCAGGTTCTTGGCCACATCGAGAGCGATACCGCTCTCATGCGCCACGATCTCGGCCTCGATCTCATGCTGGGGATAGTCGAAATCCAGCGCACCGAAGCGCTGCTTGGTGGACTGCTTCAGATCCTTCATCAACGACTGGTAACCGGGGTTGTAGGAGATCACCACCTGGAAATCGGGGTGGGCCTCGATGATTTCCCCCTTTTTTTCCAGCGGCAGGATGCGCCGAGCGTCGGTCAGCGGATGTATCACCACGGTAGTGTCCTGGCGCGCCTCGACCACTTCATCGAGGTAGCAGATCGCGCCGTGGCGCGCGGCCAGTGCCAGCGGACCGTCCTGCCAGCGCGTGCCATTGGCGTCGAGCAATATGCGTCCCACAAGATCCGACGCGGTCATGTCTTCGTTGCACGCAACGGTGATGAGCGGCCGGTCGAGCTTCCAGGCCATGTACTCGACAAACCGCGTCTTGCCGCAGCCCGTGGGGCCTTTGAGCATGATCGGCATTCGAACCGAGTAGGCCGCCTCGTAGAGGTCGATTTCGTCGGCTACGGGCCGGTAATAGGGTTGCGCGCGCACGCGATAGTTATCGAGTGCGCCGTTTGCCGGTACGGCCGCTGCCGCCGGCGCGCTGGGCGTCGCGACGTGGGCAGCACGCCGCACGGACGTCTGCACCGAAAAGCCCGACGGTCTCGGGGATGTTTCGCGGCGCGGCAGGTAACTGCGGTTGTTCTCTGACATGATGGCGTGTGTCGTCCGGTGGCGTCAGTCGGGCCAGACGCGGCGGGGGAACAGTTCCTTCGTGCTGGGCGTGGGATTTTGCGTATCTGCCGGCGCGCGCTTGTCGGCTGCGATGGTTGCTGCGGCTGCCGGTTTTGATGCCACCGGCGTTGCTGCAGGCGCGGTCGGCTCCGCTGCTGTCACGGGCGCTTCGGGTGCGCGCGTGGCCGTGCCAGACGGCTCCGCGGCGGGTCGCGCTCCTGATTTTGCCTGGCGAACGCTGTTGGCGAGCTTGTCTTTCATGGTGCTCATTTCAGACCAACTCCTTGATAATGGCTTCGATCTCGGCGGCGGCGGCCTGGCCGCGCGCGCCCATCTGGTAGACGGATACACCCTCGAGCGCGGCCGTCTTGTAAACACTGCGCCGGCGAACCACGGATTTGAGTACCGGCAGTCCAAACTCGGCCAGGGCGTCTTGCATGGCGGCCGACAGGGCGCTGCGGTTTTCAATCTGGTTGAGTAGCAGGAAGGCCTGCAAATTCCGGTTGCGCTGCCGGGCCTGCTCGATCTCTGCGGGCAGACGCAGGCTGGCCCAAAGGTCAACTGGCGAGGGCAGCACGGGAATGATCACGGTGTCGCAGCCCTGCAACGCCATTTCCGCCTCCCGGCTGTCGGCCGACGGCGGGCAGTCGAGCACGACGAAGTCAAACGCGCGAAAGTCCTTGCGCAGGTCGCGGTGCGCGCCGCCCATGCCCAGCTGCTTGACCGTCGCTGGAAAGGTCTGCGTGCCGGCTGCGGCCCACTGCGTGGCGGAGCCCTGCGGGTCCAGGTCCAGCAGCACCGTGCTGCCACGCTTGGCCAGACCACCAGCCAGGTTGACGGCCACCGTGGTCTTGCCAGCGCCGCCCTTCTGGTTGAGTACGGCGAAGACCGTGGCCGCGCCGGCCATCAGGTGCCCGTCCCGCCCTGCGCCAGGGCCAGGGCCGCGATCTGGCGCGCAAAGGTCTCTTGTTCGGCAGACAGCGGGCTGCTGTCGGCTGCCTCCAGCGTGACATTGACGTAGGTGGTGCCGAAATTGATGTTCTGCGGGTGCAGACCGCATGCCTCTCCGGCAGCGGCCATCGCATCGAGGAAATCGCGCGTTTGCGCATAGCGCTCGAAGGTGAAGCGGCGAAACAGGGTGGGGGGCTTGTCGCGGCGCTCCCAGCCTTCCCAAACATCAGCCATGGTCATTGCCCTTGGGGGTCATGCGCCCCAGTTTCTTCAGGTGCTCGCTCTCTTCGCCCAGCAGGTATTGGAAGAGGGCGGCCGTTTCGTCATCGCGCAGGCGCCGCGCATGGAGCAGCGCGTCGCCATAGATCTGCACGGCGTTTGCCTCGAGCTGCCGGTCGTGTGCGAGCAGGTCCTCGGCGCGCTGACCCAGCCGCGCAACCGGTAGCTGGCCGGCGCAGGGCGCCACCCCCAGGCGAATCTGCTGCTCGATGAGTTGCGCGGCGTGCCCCAGCTCTTCGAGCGCTTCCGCATGCAGGCTTTGCGCCAGTGTGGTGTCGCCCCAAAGCCGCGCCAATACGCTTTGTGCCAGGTACTGCTGCACCGCCGCCATCTCGTGATTGAGCGCCCGGCTGAGCCAGCCCAGGGTACGTGGATCAACTGCCATGGCTGCGGTGCGCGGCTCAGCTGCGCGTGGAGGTGATCTCGGCGTCACGGCCACCCGTGCCGGCGTCCGGACTGGTTGGCAGTATGCCTTCGACCTCATTGTGGACGCGCGCAATGATGTGCGCTGCCACCAGGCCGTCGCCCACACGCTCGCAGGCGTCGGCGCCAGCGCGTACCGCCGCGTTGACCGCGCCGGTCTCGCCGCGGACCATGACCGCGACGTACCCACCGCCCACGAACTGGCGGGAAATCAGGCGAACTTCGGCGGCCTTGGTCATTGCGTCAGCCGCTTCGATCGCCGGGACAAGTCCGCGGGTCTCAATCAATCCCAGGGCGATGCCGTTGATGTTTGCCATTTGTTTCCTCACTCGTGAATGTCGGGGTTGTCAGATGCCGGGGCCGGTGGGCAGTACGCCTTCGACCTCGTTATGGACCCGGGCGATGATGTGCGCCGCCACCAGGCCGTCGCCTACGCGCTCGCAGGCGTCGGCGCCGGCGCGAACGGCGGCGTTTACGGCGCCCGTTTCTCCGCGCACGAGCACGGTGACGTAGCCGCCACCGACGAACTCGCGGCCGATAAGACGAACCTCGGCGGCCTTGGTCATTGCGTCGGCCGCTTCGATCGCCGGGACAAGTCCGCGGGTTTCAATCATGCCCAGGGCGATACCGTTGATATTTGCCATTTTCGTTTACCTCTTTTTCAGCAGGGATGGTGCTCAGGCGTTCGGGGACTTGGGCAGGATGCCTTCGACCTCGTTGTGGACCCGGGCGATGATGTGCGCTGCCACCAGGCCGTCGCCCACGCGCTCGCAGGCGTCGGCGCCAGCGCGCACGGCAGCATTGACGGCTCCGGTTTCGCCACGGACCAGCACCGTGACGTAGCCGCCGCCCACGAACTGGCGGGAAATGAGGCGAACCTCCGCAGCCTTGGTCATTGCATCGGCGGCTTCGATCGCCGGGACCAGTCCGCGGGTCTCGATCATGCCCAGGGCAATACCTATCGTCTCAGCCATTTACTTCTCCTTTGTCATTGAAGTGGATTGAATGAACATCGTGTTGCTGCACAAGCTCACAGACCTCGTTCCGAACGCAGGCGGCGGTGGTGCGCTGCCTCCTGCCTTGCCGCGGGTTCGACTTTTCATGATTCGTC
>CAIQGU010000292.1 GCA_903871435.1 uncultured Burkholderiales bacterium
CAAAACGGCGTCGCCCTGCCAGGCGCGGGCACGCTCGGCCAGCAGCAGGCCCAGGGCGCGGCCCAGGTCGAGGCGACTGTGGAACTTCAGGGCGGCCACCATGGCATCGACGGGCGGAGCGTAATCGGCCAGGGCAATGGTGGCGGCAAAGTGCGGTGGATGAACCAGGCATCGGCCGCAGACATCAAGGCCGGGTTCCGAACCGGCCTGTGGTGTCACGGCGGCAGTGGGCAGGCGGTTGGCGCAGATGCGGCAGCGCGGTACTGCCACGGCAAACAAGTCGGCGCGACACGGCTCACACACCGGGCTGCCGGCGGGAGCGGCAGCGGTGATGCCGCATACGGCGCAATCGGGTGCGAGCAAGTGGCGCAGGGCGTTAGTCAGGTGACGATGCAAGGGCATACGCGGAATACGCGCGAGCACGCGGGAAAACGGCGGGAGACCCTGGAACCCGTGGCGGCGGTCGCGGGCGCCAGGCGGGATCGGGCTCAGCCTATACTCGCCCGCGTCATTTCCGCACTACCAGAGGTGGCGCCCCGCGGCGCCTGCGCATCGGCCCCGTGCCCACGACTCCCCCACGCATCGACGCCAGCATCGCCACCGTTCGCCGCCAGTTCGACGCGCGCGCGGGGCGCTTCGCCCATCACGATGCCGTGGTCCGGGAAATCGGGCGGCGAATGCTGGAGCGGCTGTCGTACATGCGCCACTCCACCGCGCTGCTGCTCGACCTGGGATGCGGCAGCGGCGCCTGCCGCACGGCGCTGGAACAGCAGTTTCCCGGTGCGCGCTGGCTGGGACTGGACCTGTCCGCGGCCATGCTGCAGGCACCGCCCGTGACGGCGGGCTGGCGTCAGCGCATGACGGGCTGGATAGGCGTTGGCGACAAGAGCCTGCGCGTCTGCGGCAGCGCCGAGCGGCTGCCGCTGGCCGATGGCTCCGTGGATCTGGTTTTTTCCAACCTCATGTTGCACTGGCATCCGGCACCGCACGAGGTGATCGCGGAGATCGCGCGGGTCCTGCGCACCGGCGGGCTCGTGATGTTCAGCAGCTACGGTCCGGATACCGCCCGGGAACTGCGCGCCGCCTGCGCCGCTGCGCTGCCGGCGGCGCGGCCCATGCCCTGCGTCGACATGCACGATTTCGGCGACATGCTGGTGGATGCGGGATTCGAGGCCCCCGTCATGGAAGTGGAGAACCTGCGGCTGACGTTTCCCGACGCACGCGCGCTGCTGGCCGAGGTGCGCGCGCTGGGCGCAAATCCGCGCGCCGACCGGCCCTCAGGGCTACCCTCGGGGAACCAGGCCCGGGCGCTGCTGCGTGCGCTCGCCGCGGGGGCCGACGCGCAGGGCCGCCTGGGGCTGAGCTTTGAGGTGGTGATAGGGCACGGTTGGAAGGCGGCGCCGCGCAGCGCCATCCAGACGATAGCGATGCCACGCTCGCGCGGCGGTTGAAAGTGGCTTGCGATGGCAGACAATCCGCAGTAAGAGTTGACGGTCAGCTTCGGCTGGAACAGGGGGCGGCGATGACGACAAGCGAACGATCGGGACGGTGCCTGTGCGGCGCCGTGCGCTTCCTGGCGCAGGGCGAGCCCAAGTGGGTTGCCCATTGCCACTGCGAAAGCTGCCGGCGCGCCACCAGCGCAGGGTTTGCCACCTACGCCGGCTACCCGGCGCAGTCCGTTGCCTGGACCGCGCAAACACCGCGCACGTATGCATCCTCACCCGGCGTCGTACGCAGTTTCTGCGGGCAATGCGGCTCGCCGATGAGTTTCGCCGGCGAGCGCTGGCCCGATGAAATCCACCTTTTTGCCGCCAGCTTCGATGCGCCGGACGGGTTTGTTCCCCAGATGCACGTCTACATCGAGGAAAAGCTCCCCTGGGTGCACCTGAGCGACGAGGTGCCGCGCATCACGCAGAACCCGACCTGAGTTCGAATCGGCAAATTCACTTGGTGTCGTTGGGCGTCATGCAGCCTACGCCCTCACCCCCGGCTCTCCCGCACGCGGGAGAGGGGAGCTGCTACGCTTTTGGTCGCACAGCTCCTAGCGGCCGCCTACCGCCATCAAGGCGGCGAAGCCGATGAAGATGCCGCCCGTCAGCCGGTTGAAGGCCCGCAGGACATCCGCGCGCGGCAGGTACGCCGCCAGCTGGCGGCCCGCGCTGGCGTAGACCAGGTACCAGCTGATCTCGATGACCGTGAACGTGACCAGCAGGATGGCAAACTGCCGCAGCCGGGGCAGTTCGGGATGGATGAACTGCGGCAGGAAGGCGGCCGCGAACAAGATGGCCTTCGGGTTGCTCGCCGCTACCAGTACACCCTGGCGAAATGCCGCCCACTGGCCCTGCGCCGGCGGACTCGCAACCCTTGCTGCGCCGACCGCGGGACGGTCCACGGGTGTCATCCAGCTGCGGACACCCAGATAGGCGAGGTACCCAGCACCGGCCCAGCGCAGCGCGCTGAAGACCGCGGGGAAGGCCTGCAGCAGCGCGCCCAGCCCGGCAGCGGACAGGACATTCATCACGGCCAGGCTGAGCATGCAGCCCGCCATGGTCGCCATCGCCGCGCGGAAGCCCTGGCGCGCGCTGGTGCTCATGACGAGGGTCATATTGGGTCCGGGCGTGGCCGAAATGAAGAAGGTCACGCCGACGAAGAGCCACCAGGTTTGCAGGGACATGATTACGGGAAGGAGATACGACAGGCCAGGGCCAACGGCCAAAGCGGGGGGCCGCAACGCGGTGGGCGCGCCGCCAGGGATGATCAGTTCAGGCAGACGATATTGAGGATCGCGGCCGCAATCGCCTGCGGCGCAATCGCTGCCCAATCCTGGTTGGGATTGGTGCGCACCCCCGATATGGCGCCCTGCGCATGCTGGGCCTTGTAGCCCGAGCTCTGGAGCAGGCGGCGCTGGTGCGTGTCGCAGTTGTATTCGACCAGCAGGATGGAGGAAAAATCACCGAATTGGTCCGGATCGCGGTAGTCCCACAGCTCCTGCACCTGGCGGACCAGGCCGACCACCTTGATCGCCGCCGGGTCGATATAGACCGTGCGGCCGCTGGCCGATTCCGTCACCTTGGTCCACTCCGCGCGCGCCGGTCCCAGTGCCAGCAGCAGCGTGGCCGCAATGGCAAGCTTTTTCATCATGCGACGTCTCCGTTCATCCCGCTGCGGATTATGCCGCCGGCGGCCGGCGGCCGTTTGCGCGTGCGG
The DNA here is from genome assembly GCA_903871435.1 of uncultured Burkholderiales bacterium. Classification (GTDB taxonomy): domain Bacteria; phylum Pseudomonadota; class Gammaproteobacteria; order Burkholderiales; family Burkholderiaceae_F; genus GJ-E10. The sequence goes on from CAIQGU010000292.1 coordinate 3,208, forward strand.
TCCGGAGGTGATGGCGCGGCACTGCTCCGAGCCGGCCGAGGGAAGCCTCAGGTGCGGTGGATCTTGAGGCGACGGCCTTCGCTGTCGATTTCCTCGAGGACAACGTCGAACTTCCACAGCTTCTTGACGTAGCCCAGCACGGTCTCGGCGCTTTGCGTATCCAGCATGCGGCCGCTCTCCACGCGATGCTGCAGGAGCAGCGCGCGTTCGGCCTCGTCGTTGGACCGGGCGACCACCAGCGTGGGGATGTAGCTCTCGCCGCGGTACTGCGCCGCGAGTGTCTGCCGCACCTGCGTATAGCCGGCTTCGTTGTGGATGGCGCGGATGTGATAGTGATCGCGGTCATCGTCACCGTCGTGCATCATGAAGAGCCGCATATCGCGCATGACCTTGGGCGACAGGTACTGCTCGATAAGGCTGTCGTCCTTGAAATTGGTCATGGCGAACTTTATGCCCTCCTGCCAGGGCGTTCCGGCAATGCTGGGGAACCACTCGCGGTCTTCGTCGGTGGGCGACTCGCAGATGCGGCGGATGTCGCGGAATATGGAGAACCCCAGGGCATAGGGATTGAGGCCGCTGAAACGGCGCGAATCGAAGGCCGGCTGCGCCACCACGTCGCCGTGGTTACCGAGCCATTCGAGCATGAAGCCGTCATCGACCTCGCCGGCGTCGTAGAGCTCGTTGAGCAGCGTGTAATGCCAGAAGGTTGCCGCGCCTTCATTGGCCACCTTGGTCAGGCGCTGCGGGTAGAAGTACTGCGAGACCTTGCGCACGATGCGCACGAGCTCGCGTTGCCAGGGTTGCAGCTTGGGAGCGTGCTTCTCGATGAAATAGAGCAGGTTTTCCTGGGGGTCGAAGGGCGGCAGCGCATCGGCTTCGCCGCCCTCCGCGCCGTCCTGCTCGTCCATGTGGAGGTGGGCGAAGTCGGCGTTGTAGTGCTTTTCGGTAAACCGCATGCGCTCGCTCAGGCGGGCGCGCTCGCGCTTGACCGAAAGGCGCTGGGGCCGGCGGTAGCGGTCCACGCCGTAGGGTGCCAGGGCATGGCAGCAATCGAGCACGGACTCCACCTCACGCCAGCCGTACTGCTCTTCGCAGTCGGACACGAAGGTGCGTGCGAACTGAAGATAGTCGAGTATGGCGTCGGCCTGCGTGAACTGGCGGAACAGGTAGTTGGTCTTGAAAAAGGCATTGTGGCCATATCCAGCATGCGCCATGACCAGCACCTGCAGCGCCAGCGTGTTGGTCTCCATGAGATAGGCGATGGCCGGGCTGGTATTGATGACGATCTCGTAGGCCAGGCCCGTCATGCCCTTCTTGTAGCCGTGTTCCTGCGACAGCAGCGACTTGCCGAAGCTCCAGTGCGAGTAGTGCACGGGCATGCCCACGGTGGAGCACAGGTCGAGCATCTGGCTGGCCGTGATCATCTCGTACTGGATGGGGTAGGTGTCCAGGCCCATGCGGCTGGCATGCGCCGCGATGGCCTTGTCGAATTTCTCGAGCGTTCCCAGGGTCCATTCGGTGCCGGTGGCGATGGGCTCGGAGCGCCGCACCACGTCCAGGCGCGGCATGGGCACGCTCGGCTTGGCCAGCAACTTGGGCCAAGGTCGCTGCTTTTCCAGGGTGTCGTCCACGCTTCCCATCATGCGGCCTGCTTTCGGGCGAATAGTTCACGGAATACCGGCCAGATATCACTGCGGTCGTTGACCGCCCGGCGGGCAAAGGCCGGCCCCTGGACAGCGTCGTAGCTTTGCCAGAGGTCGGAGGCACGGTTGAACCAGCCGCTGGAGCTGGGAATATCGATATAGGCGAAGTAGCGCACCAGCGGCAGGAGTTCCTGGGCGAGGTAGGCGGCGCTCTTGCGGCCGTCGTCGCTGGTGCAGTCGCCGTCGGACGCCTGTGCCACGTACACGTTCCAGTCGGGCCCGGCAAAGCGGTCCTGGATGATCCGGTAGGCAAGTTCGAGCGCGGGTTGCACCAGGGTACCGCCGGTCTGGGGATCGTGGAAGAAACGCTCCTCGTCGACCTCTTCCGCGGTTTCGGTATGGCGCACGAAGATCACGTCGACATGGCCGTACTTGCGCTCGAGAAAAAGGTAGAGCAGCGCGAAGAAGCGCTTGGCAAGATCCTTCTTGCGCTCGTCCATGGAGCCCGAAACATCCATGAGACACAGCATGACCGCGCGCGTCGCGGGAGCCGTTGTGGGTACGCGCGAGCGGTAACGGCGATCGACATCCTCGAGAAAAGGCAGCTTCTCGCGCCGCTCGCGCAGGCGCGCGATTTCATCGCGCAGGCGCGTGCGCTCGTCCTGGTCGGCCACGGCTCCGGGGGTATCAAGCTTTTGCTCGAGCTCCAGGATGTGGGCAGCGAGCGCCCCGCGCAGCGCGATACGCCGGGCGATGCCCATGCGCACCGTCATGCCCGGTAGCAGGTTGGTGGGCAGGCCTTCGCGGCTGTAGCCGCCACGGCGCATGCGTTCCATGGACATTTCGCCAAAGCGCGTGCGCTCGAGGTTGGGCAGTTCGAGATCGTCGAAGAACAGCGCCAGGAACTCCTCGCGCGACAGTGCGAAGGCGAAGGAATCGGAACCCTCGCCGGAGCCGGGATCATCGCCCTCGGCGCCGTCGCCTTCACCGCGACGCGGGCGCGACACGCTGTCGCCGGGAAGGTATTCGCGATTGCCGGGCAGCACGAAATCGCGACTACCGCTGTCGTCATCGTGGACGAGTCTGGGCTCGGAGAGGCCTCGGCCGGGTATGGAAATACGCCCCCCACGGCCGACATCTTTTATGGAACGCTTGCCGAATTCCTCGTCGGCCGCACGCTTGATGTCGTCCTTGAAGCGGCGAATGAAGCGTTCACGGTTGACAGCGCCGCGGCCCGGGGGATCCGACCGCCGGTCGACGATGCGCAGCAGCCCGAGAATGGGCGGATCGCCCGCCGGGCTTGCGTCTGGGGAGAAATTACCGCCACCGTCGGTGGCGACAGCGGGCCCCGTGGCATCCGGCGTTTCGAGCGAAGTCTGCGTTGGCGCCTGCGACATCCCCATTCCCCGATGATAAGCGGGCCCCGTGTCAACGGGGCCGCACCGCTTTCCGAACTGCTACGACTGCGCGCTTTTCTTGTAGTGCAGATACCAGTCGACCAGGCGCCGCACCTGCTTTTCCGTATAGCCGCGGGCCGCCAGGCGGTTGACGAAGGAACGGTGCCGCTCGTCGAGTTCGGCCGACCCCTTGGCCTCGAAGGAGATGACCGGCAGGATGTCCTCGGTCTTGCTGAACATGCGCTTCTCGATCACCACGCGCAGCTTCTCGTAGCTGGTCCAGTGCGGATTCTTGCCGTGGGCGCGGGCGCGCAGCACGAAGTTGACGACCTCGTTGCGGAAATCCTTTGGATTGGAGATGCCAGCGGGCTTCTCGATCTTCTCGAGTTCCGAGTTGAGCGCGTCGCGCGAATACTGCATGCCGGTGTCCTGGTCGCGCCAGTCTTCGTCCAGCAGCCATTTGTCGGCGTAGGTGACATAGCGGTCGAAGAGATTCTGGCCGTACTCGGAGTAGGCATCCAGATAGCTCATCTGGAGTTCCTTTTCCAGGAACTCGGCAAAGCGCGGCACCACCCACTCCTTGATGTGGGAGCGCAGCCGGCGCTTGTATTCCTCGGGCAGGTCCTCCTTGTTCAGGCGGTCTTCCAGGACAACGAGCAGGTTGACGGGGTCGGCGGCGATCTCGCTGGGATCGCGGTTGAAGGCGGCCGATATGGTCTTGAACGCCCAGCGGGTGGACAGGCCGGAAAAGCCTTCGCCCGGTCCCGCGTCATCGCGGTATTCCTTGACGCTCTTGGCGCGGGGATCGAGATCCTTGAGGTTCTCGCCGTTATACGAGCGCAGCTTGGAGAAGACGGAGGAGTTCTCCGGCACGACCAGACGCGAGAGCACCGTGAACTCGGCCAGCGTGCGCAGGGTCTGGGGCGCGCAGGGCGCATTTGCCAGGGTTGAAGACTTGAGCATCTTGTCGTAGATGCGGATTTCCTCGTCGGTGCGCATGCAATAGGGCACCTTGACGAGGTAGACGCGGTCGATGAAGGCCTCGTTGTCGCGGTTGTTGCGGAACTTGAGCCACTCCGCCTCGTTGCTGTGGGCCATGATGAAGCCGTTGAACGGCATGGCCGGCAGCGCCTCGGTGCCCTTGAAGTTGCCTTCCTGCGTGGCGGTCAGGATGGGGTTGAGCACCTTGAGCGGCGCCTTGAACATCTCGACAAACTCAACGCCCCGGGCCGAACCCAGGCACAGTGCGCCCGAGTAGCTGTAGGCGTCCGGATCGTCCTGCGCGTAGCGTTCGAGCATGCGCAGGTCGATCTTGCCCACGAGGGTGGAGATGTCCTGCGTATTCTCGTCGCCCGGTTCGGTCTTGACGATGCCCACCTGGTTGAGCACGGACGGTATGACGCGCACGACCTTGAACTGGGAGATGTCGCCGGAGAATTCGCGCAGGCGCTTGAGTGCCCAGGGGCTGGCGATGCCGGTGAGCGCGCGGCGCGGGATGCCGTAGCGGTCTTCCAGCAGCGGCCCGTATTTTTCGCGATCGAACAGGCACAGCGGATGCTCGAGCAGCGGCGAGACGCGGCCGCTCTTGGGGTCCTTGAGCGCATAGATGGGAAACTGTTCGGCCAGCTTCTTGATCTTCTCCGCCAGCGACGACTTGCCGCCGCCGACCGGGCCCAGCAGGTAGAGCACCTGCTTGCGCTCCTCGAGGCCCTGGGCCGCATGGAGGAAGTAGGCGTAGAGCTGCATGAGCGTCTCTTCCATGCCGTGGAACTCGGCGAACGTGTCCCAGGACTGGATGGCGCGATTCTGGAAGATGCGCGACAGGCGCGGATCCTCGGCGGTGTTGAGGAGCTTGGGCTTGCCGATGGCCTCGAGGACGCATTCGTGGGCCGACGCATAGGCCATGCGATCGGTCTTGCAGTACTGGAGGAATTCCTCCAGGGCCATTTCCTCATCCAGGGCGCGGACGAAGTCGGATTTAAATGCGGAAACCAGTTCGCTGGACGCGTACATATTTCCCTCCTGCAGGCGCGGCCCGGTTTGCAGGCCAGCATGTAGAACAACGTGCCGACCCGCAGTACGGTTGACTTACCGTGAAAGGCGGACCGGCAACTCTTGTCTTGCGGTTCTGGGCCAGCGTACACGGCACCGGAAAAACACCGACGCTGTAACTTTAGGCTTCGAACCGTCAAACTATTGCAACATAAGCGCAAGCAAAGTTGGGGAATTTTAACGTTGAGCTTCGCGCTTGTGACCCGAACGATACAGGGGGCAAGCGTTCGTGCGCGCAGAGTTCGCCACTGGAGCCACCGCTGTAGCGGCAATGGGGCGCGTGCCACACCGCAAAAAGAAACGCCCCGCAAACGACGCGGGGCGGTTAAATTCCGCCACCTCAGAGGAGAGGGGGGAGGACGAGGGGCGGAAGACTACGGAAACAAAAAAACCGAACGCACACTGCAAACCCGGAACGGGGATAACGTTGCGACGAAAAATCCGTTAACAAGTGGTGTTGGCGGGTGCTGTCAGATAACGCTGAAACAAGCCGCTGTAACCGAACACTGTAACGAACCGCTGTCAGCAACCGCTGCCAACGAGCGCCAGCAATACGCACCGGCACAAGGACCCGGATGGATTCAGGCCGCTTGCTGCAACTGATCCCGCATCTTGCGTAAAGCTTTGGCTTCCAGCTGGCGGATTCGTTCCGCTGAGACACCAAATTCTTCCGCCAGGTCGTGCAAGGTCGCCGTACCAACGCTGCCATCGGCTTTTTCATCCAGCCAGCGCGCCTCGACAATGCGGCGGCTGCGCGGATCCAGAGCGTCGAGCGCGTGGCGTACGCCACTGCCCTGGAGCACGTCGGCATCGCGCCGTTCCAGCACTCGGCTGGGCTCGGCATCGGCATCCTCAAGGTAGGCAATGGGCGCGAAGGACTCGCCCTCATCATCGGCGCGGCCTTCCAGCGCGATATCGCCGCCGGCCAGACGCATCTCCATCTCGGCAACATCCTCGGGCTTGACGTTGAGTTCGCGCGCCATGCCAGCGATTTCGTCGCGGGTCATGCTACCCGGACCCTTCTTGAGGCTGCGCAGGTTGAAGAACAGCTTGCGCTGCGACTTGGTCGTGGCGACCTTTACCAGCCGCCAATTGCGCAGCACGTACTCGTGGATCTCGGCGCGAATCCAGTGGACCGCGAAGGAGACGAGGCGCACGCCGACGGTGGGGTCGAAGCGCTTGACCGCCTTCATGAGCCCGACATTGCCTTCCTGAATCAGGTCGCCCATTGGCAGCCCATACCCCAAGTAGCCACGGGCGATGTGCACGACGAACCGCAGGTGCGACAGCACAAGCTGGCGTGCGGCGTCGAGATCCCCTTCGGAGCGGAACCGGATGGCCAAGGCCACCTCGTCCTCCTTGCTAAGGACGGGGATCTGCGAGACGCGATCGATGTAAGAGTCCAGGCTCCCGACCGGCCCGGCAAAGACGAGACTCGTCTGTTTGGCGACCAATGCAGCAGTCATTAGATACCTACCTCCACAATTCTGAGGACCGATAATAGCACTCCCCGAGTTGGAGTGCTAAGGGGTCATGGAAGTTCATCAGGCGAATTTTTATTATTATAAACAATTACTTAAGAAGGGTTTATCGCCCTGATATGCTGCGATGCGGCAAGCCATGATCCGGCCCAACCGAGGAGGCCGGCGCCGACGACGACTTCGACCGCCGTGAGGGCATCGAGTCCCCGCAATTGGAACGCGCTACCGTACAGGGCCGCGAGCCGCGCTGCGGGGCCTGCGACGAGGATGACGGCGCAGGTCACGAGCAGGAGCGCGAGCACGCCGCCCCCTAATCCGTACCATGCCCCGCTGTACAAAAATGGGCGGCGCACGAAGCCGTCCGACCCGCCGACGAGTTTCGTCACCTCGATCTCCGCCCGTCGATTCAAGATGTCCAGGCGGATCGTGTTGCCGACGATCAGCATGACGCCGAGTCCCAGCAACGCGCCGGCGAGCAGCACGACCCGGCGCAATAGCTCGACGATTGCATTGAGCCGCTGGACCCAGTCGGTGTCGATTTGCACTGCGGCAACGCCGGCAAAACCGGCGATCGCCTGCTTCAGCGCGGTTGTTCCCTGCGGCGTGCTGGCGCCGACGGCAGGCGTCACGATCAGGGTGTTGGGCAGCGGATTGTCCGGCAGGGCGTCGAGTGCCTGCCCAAACCCTGAATAGTCCTTGAATTCAGCCAACGCCTGCGCGGCCGAGACGACGCGCACCGACGCGACGTCGCCCCGGCTCTGCAATTCCTTCGCAATGGCCTGGCCG
>CAIQGU010000293.1 GCA_903871435.1 uncultured Burkholderiales bacterium
ACGCCAGCGCCAGGCCCACGCCGCACAATATGAGCGGCGTTGCCTTGAGCAGCAGTTCGCCCACGCCATAGGCGATGGCCAGCGGCTTGATGAAATACACAAAAAAAGCGTGGACCGGATCCTGGCCCAGAAACAGGAACAGGATGGAGCCGGTCAGCAGCATCGCCATGGCCGCAATCAGTGGCGACGCCAGCATCATCACGCGGGACGGTTCGGGTCGCGCTTCGAGACGTGACATGGTTCAGGCCGGCGCCAGGGCGGTGGAATCGGTCTGCGCCAGCGGCGCAAAATTGCCGCTCATCCAGATGCCGATCTGGTCGATATTGGTGGCGCGGGTGGCCACCGCCGGGGACAGGCGCCCGCCCGCCAGGACCACCAGGCGGTCGCTGATCATGAACAATTCGTCGAGCTCCTCGGACAGCACCAGCACAGCCACTCCCTGGTCGCGCAGGTCGATAAGGGCCTGGCGGATGAGCATCGAGGCGCCGATATCCACGCCCCAGGTGGGTTGGGCCACCACCAGGACCTGCGGCTGCAGCAGGGTTTCGCGGCCGACGATGAACTTCTGCAGATTGCCGCCCGACAGGCTGCCCGCCACGGCGCGCTCGCCGCTGCAGCGCACCTGGAAGCGCGCGATGACCTCGCGGGCAAAATCGCGGACGCGGTTGAAGCGAATCAGGCCGCGGACCACCATGCCCGCACCATAGCCCGTGAGCAGGGCGTTGTCGGCCAGGGACAGGTCCGGTACGGCGCCGCGGCCCAGGCGTTCCTCGGGCACGAAACCCAGGCCCAGCTTGCGGCGCGCCGCGGCGCCCAGGTGTCCCACATCTCGCCCCATCAATTGCAGCGTCCCCTTGGTGCCGGTGCGGTTCTCACCCGACAGCGCGCGCAGCAGTTCCTGCTGGCCGTTGCCGGAAATGCCGGCGACACCCACGATTTCGCCGGCGCACACCTGCAGGCGCAGCTCGTGGAGATTCGTGCCGAAGGGATCTGCCGTTGCGAGGCTCAAGCCGTCCAGCGTCAGGCGCGGCTCGCCCGCATTGCACGGGCCCAGGCGGCACTCCGGCAGCTCGCGCCCAATCATCATTTCGGCCAGCGAGCGCTCCGATTCCTCGCGCGGGTTGGCCGTGCCGGTGACCCGCCCCGCCCGCAGGACGGTAGCCCGGTCGCACAGGGCACGGATCTCGTCGAGCTTGTGGCTGATGTACAGGATGCTGCAGCCTTCGGCGGCGAGGCGCCGCAGCGATTCAAAGAGCGTCAGCACGGCCTGTGGCGTCAGCACCGACGTGGGCTCATCCATGATCAGCAGGCGCGGCGACTGCAGCAGGCAGCGCACGATCTCCACGCGCTGGCGCTCGCCCACCGACATGCTGAAGACGAGCCGGTCCGGGTCCACCGGCAGGCCGTACGCTGCAGAAACAGTGCGGATGCGCGGCGCCAGCGCCGCGGGCGTCTCGCTGCCGTCGAGCGCCAGGCAGATGTTCTCGGCAACCGTGAGTGTCTCGAACAGCGAGAAATGCTGGAACACCATGCCGATGCCCAGGCGCCGCGCCGCCAGGGGCGAAGCGATGTCGACCTGGCGGCCCTCCCAGAGTATCTGCCCGCGATCGGGCCGCGTCACGCCGTAGATGATTTTCATCAGCGTGCTCTTGCCCGCGCCGTTTTCACCCAGCACCGCGTGGATCTCGCCTGGCATGACCGTGAGATCTACCTTGTCACTGGCAATGACGGAGGGATAGGCCTTGGAAATTCCCAGCAGGCGCAGGCGCGGCTCTACCGGCATGCCGTCGTGCTCAGCCATGAGCCTGCATTCCTGCGTGGATTGACCGGTCAACCGGCGCGGGGGGGCATTGGCCGAGCCCACGCTGCAGCAGCAGCTGCGCTGCTACGGCAATGGCGATGGCTGCCGGCCGCTTGTCGTCGACACCGTCGATGCCGATGGGGCACACCACCCGCGCAATGAGGCCGGGCGGCACGCCTTTGTCGCGCAGCCGGTGGCGAAAACGCGCCGCCTTGGTCTGCGACCCGATGAGTCCGAGAAAACCGAAGTGTCCGTCCGCCAGCAGGGCTTCGCAGATGCGCAGGTCCAGGTCGTGACAGTGGGTCATGACGAGGTGCCAGGCGCCTGCGGGTGCCGTCGCGCACAGGACGTCAGGATCGTCCGCGCACGCCACGATGCGATCACGCCGCCGGGCCGGCAGTTCGGCCATCGCCTGCGCCAGCATCTCGGGGCGGTTGTCGATCCACGTGACGTCAAAGGGCAGTTCGGCCAGCACGTGGACAAGTGCACGGCCGACGTGGCCGGCGCCGTGGATCCACAGCGCCGTGGTGTCAGCGGCCAGGCGTTCAACGAAGTACTTACTGGTGCCGGATCCGACCAGACCGGCGCGGCCAGTGAAGGCTGGTGCTGGTAGCCCGGAATGCGAAAGCTGTTCCGGGGCAAGGCGCCATTCCCGGTCGCTGCCATCGAGCGCGCAGTACCGTAAGGGTTCGCCCTCGCCCAGCAGAAACTGCGCTTGCGCAAGATGGTCGAAGCGTTCCCAATACATCTGCACGACACCACCGCAGCATTGGCCCACCGACGCGCCGAGGGTAAAACGGTGCACGCGCCGCCGCCCCTGTCCTGCCGGCATGGATGCGCCGGCAACTGCGCGCGAAGCCGTGCTTGCGCCAGCGCTCACGCCGGCGCTTACCCCGGGTCTCACACCGGGGCTCACACCGGCGCTCCGATCGAGCAGGTATTGCGCGATCTCCATGCTGTGCGCTTCGAGGCGCCCGCCACCTACGCTGCCATGGCTGTGCAGTTGTCCATCGGCATCACGCCAGTAGAGCAGGCTTGCGCCGGGTTCGCGCGGCGCTGATCCCTGCACCCCGGCCACGGCCATGCGCACGACGGGTGTTCCCGCCGCCAGCAGACCCTGCAAGAGGGCGATCCAGTCATTCATGGCGTGCGCGTCATCGGTGGCGCAAGCGCGGCTTGCGGCAACGCGCCAAGCGCGCGCAGCACGGCCTCGGGGGTGGCGGGCGCCATCAGCCGCAGCGCTGCCGCATCTCCGGCCGCTGCGCCAACGGCATCGCGCAGCGCATGGAAAACCGACATCGCCAGCATCAGCGGCGGTTCGCCCACGGCCTTGGATCGGTAGACGGTGTCCTCGCGGTTATCCGCCCGGTCGAGCAGTTGCACGTGCGCGCACGCTGGCCAGTCGCTCACCGCGGGAATCTTGTAGGTGGACGGCGCGTGGGTTCGCAGCCGGCCGCGCGCATCCCACCACAGTTCCTCGCTCGTCAGCCATCCCACGCCCTGCAGGAAACCGCCCTCCACCTGGCCGATGTCGATGGCCGGATTGAGCGAGCGCCCGACGTCGTGCAGGATATCCACGCGCAGCAAGCGGTGCTCGCCGGTGAGCGTGTCGATGGCCACTTCCGAGACGGCTGCCCCATAGGCGAAGTAATAGAACGGCCGCCCGCGCATCGTCTTGGGGTCGTAGTGGATCTTGGGCGTGGCATAGAAACCGGTGGCCGAAAGGGATACGCGGCCATGCCAGGCCTGGCGGGCGGCGTCGGCGAAGCTGATGGACTGCTCCCCCAGTTGCACGCGGCCGCCGGCGAAGGCTATGGCGTCTTCGGGGACAGCGTATTTTCCGGAGAGAAAGCCCGCCATGCGGGCGCGCAGGATGCGCGCTGCGGCCTGCGCCGCCTTGCCGTTGAGGTCCGTGCCCGAGGACGCGGCCGTTGGCGACGTGTTGGGTACCTTGTCGGTATCGGTGGCGCTGATGCGTATGGCCGCCAGCGGCAGGCCAAATTCGTCAGCCAGTACCTGCATCACCTTGGTGTGCAGTCCTTGACCCATCTCCAGGCCGCCATGATGGAGCTGCACGCTGCCGTCGGTGTAAACCTGCACCAGCGCCCCGGCCTGGTTCAGGTGCGTTGCCGTGAAGGAGATGCCGAACTTCACCGGCGTCAGGGCGAGGCCGCGCTTGATGATGGGGCTCTGCGCATTGGCGGCAGCGATGGCGCGGCGGCGTTCCGCATACTGGCTATCGCGTGCGAGGCGCTCGACGAGATCCGCAATGATGTTGTCCTCGACCGGCATGTCGTAGTGCGTGACATTGCGTGCATCGATGCCGTAAAAATTGCGCTGCCGTACCACCAGTGGATCGAGGCCGCGGTCGCGCGCAATGGCGTCGATCACCGCCTCGATGGCCAGCATGCCCTGGGGTCCTCCGAACCCCCGGAAGGCCGTGTTCGACACCGTGTTGGTCTTGCAGCGGTGCGAGACGATGCGCACGTTCTCCAGGTAGTAGCAGTTGTCTGCATGGAACATGGCACGGTCGTTCACCGGCGCGGACAGGTCCGCCGAGTAGCCGCAGCGCGAGGCCAGCACCAGGTCAAGGGCCCGGATGACACCTTGTTCATCGAAACCGACGCGATAGTCCACTTCAAAGTCGTGGCGCTTGCCGGTCATGATCATGTCCGCGTCGCGCTCCATGCGCAGCTTGACGGGGCGCCCGGTTTTGCGCGCACCGATCGCCGCGGCGGCGGCCATCAGGGCCGGCTGGCTTTCCTTGCCGCCAAAGCCGCCACCCATGCGGCGGCACTGGACCGTGATCCGGTTAAAGGGCACCGCCAGCGCATGGGCGACCACGTGCTGGACCTCGGCCGTCGCCTGCGTGGAACTGTGAACGAGCATGCTGCCGTCGTCCTGCGGCAGCGCCACGGCGATCTGGCCTTCCAGATAAAAATGGTCCTGCCCGCCCATGGAAAACGCGCCCGCCAGGGTGCGGGGAGCTGCCGCCATCGCCGGGTCGACCGCACCGCGCTCCAGCCGCACGCTGGGAAGGACGAAGCTGCCCAGCGCTACCGCCTCGCGTATGCCCAGCACGGCCGGCAGTTCCTCGTATTCCACCCGCGCCAGCAGCGCTGCCCGGCGCGCTGCAAGAAAGGTGGTGGCAAGGACGGCGAAGATGGGTTGGCCGATGTACTGGACTTCCTCGTCGGCAAAAATGGGGTCGTCCTTGAGCACGCCCCCATAGTTGTTCTCACCCGGTACGTCGCGCGGTGTCAGCACGGCAACCACACCCTCCGCCGCTGCCACTGCGGCAAGATCCAGGTTGCGGATGCGGCCGTGCGCGACACTGCTCTGGCCAAACGCCAGGTGCAGCGTGCCCGCCGGCAGCGGCAGATCGTCGGTGTAGTTTGCCCGCCCCGCAACATGCAGCGGCGCGCTTTCATGGGCCAGCGCCTTGCCGCTCAGGGCGCTGGGCGCAAGCGGCTCGGCGCCGGCATTCATGCGCGCGCTCCGGTGGCATCACCGGCCGTGACGGGCTGCAGCCCATCGATGCGCGTAGGCTCCGCCTGCGGCGCGCCTTGCCGGGTTTCCAGCCAGAACCGGTAGAGCAGATTGGCCGCAACCGCGCTGCGGTAATCCTTGCTGGCGCGCATGTCGGTGAGCGCCGCGAAGTCGTGGTCCAGCGCTGCCATGGCCGCGCGCACCGTGGTTTCGCTCCAGTCTTGTCCCAGCAAGGCCTGCTCCGCGTGCTGGGCGCGCCGCGCGGTGGCGGCCATGCCGCCATAGGCGAGGCGGACCGCGGTCACGCGCCCGGCATCGCGCGCCAGCGCAAAACCTGCACAGACCGCAGAAATGTCCTGGTCCTTGCGCTTGGACACCTTGTAGAACGCGTAGTTGCTGTTCGGGTCTGGTGCGGGCACGCAAACGGCCTCGACGAACTCACCGCGCGCCAGGTCCTTCTTCTGGTACGCCAGGTAGAAGTCCTCCAGCGCCACGGTGCGCGTATGGGCGCCGCGTCGCAGCCGCAGGTGGGCCCCCACGGCCATCAGGGCCGGCAGGCTGTCGCCGATGGGCGAGCCGTTGGCGAGGTTGCCGCACAAGGTGCCCGAATGGCGTATGGGCCGCGAGCCGAACCGGCGCCACATTTCCCCGAGCGGGGGATACCACGCGAGCAGGGCGGCAAAGGCGTCTTCCAGCGCCACGGCGGCGCCTATCACCATGCTTCCGCCGGACACGGTGATGGCCTGCAGGACCTTGACGTCGTTCACGGCTATCACGGCGGGCAAGCGCCGCAACTGCTTGGTCACCCACAAGCCCACGTCCGTACCTCCCGCCAGAATCAGGGCGTCGGGCTGCGCCTCGTAGGCAGCGGCGAACGCTTCCAGGCTCACCGGTGCGAGGTAGTCGGGCAGGCGCAGCCCGTCCGGCCGCTGCAGCGCGCGCAGCCGCTCCACCCGTTCGAACGAGAAGAAATCATCGGTGCGGAAAGGCGCGTGCTCGGTGTAGCTGCCCATCTTTTCACCGGCCTCGATGATGGGCCGAT
>CAIQGU010000294.1 GCA_903871435.1 uncultured Burkholderiales bacterium
ACAACGGTTGCCCCTCGCCGCACTCTCCAGGGTTCTTGAAGGCAGCCGCACTTGCGCCGGGCGGCTGCGGGTTTTTTGGGTTTACGATCTCCGTATCTTTGCTAAGCCGCGCTGAACCGCGCCCAACCGCGCCCAACCGCGCCCAACCGCAACCGGAGACCCGCATGCCCGACGATAAGCCCCAAGCCGCCTGCGACGGCAGCCGACGGACGTTTGTTATGACATCCCTCGCCGGCGGATTTGCCGCCGCCGTGTCGCCCGTACAGGCACAAACCACCATCACCACGGATACCGCTGGACTGCTGGCCGGTGAGGTACAGATACCCGCCAACGGCGGCGCGATGCCGGCCTACCGCGCCGCACCCGCCACAGGATCAGGTCCGCAGGCGGCCGGCACAAAAATTCCGGTCGTGCTCGTGGTCCAGGAAATCTTCGGCGTGCATGAACATATCAAGGACGTCTGCCGCCGGCTGGCAAAACTGGGTTATCTCGCCGTGGCGCCCGAGTTGTATGCCCGCCAGGGCGATCCTTCCAAATATCCGGATATCCCCACGCTTTACGCCGCCATCGTCGCCAAAGTGCCCGATGCGCAGGTGATGGATGACCTCGATGCCACGTCGGCCTGGGCGGCCGCCAATGGCGGCGATATTTCCCGCCTGGGCGTCACGGGATTTTGCTGGGGCGGACGCATCACCTGGCTTTACGCGGCACATAACCCGGGCGTGAAGGCAGGGGTGGCGTGGTACGGCCGCCTGGTGGGCGAGAGCACCCCCATCACCCCGGCACACCCCGTGGATGTGGCGGCCAGCATCCACGCTCCGGTGCTGGGTCTTTATGGCGGCGCCGACACGGGAATTCCCCAGGAAACCATAGAGCGCATGAAAAAGGCGCTGAGCGGCAACACGGGACCCGGCGGGCGGTCGCAATTTGTCGTCTATCCGGACGCACCGCATGCCTTTCACGCGGATTACCGCCCCAGCTACCGCAAGGACGCAGCTCAAGATGGCTGGCGCCGATGCATTGCCTGGTTTCAGGAAAACGGTGTCCGGTGAGGGAGCTTCAATAACCCAGGTAGTTTTCATGGCTTTTCGACCGCTCGGGGCGTAGTTGGCGGCGGTAACGTAGACGCACAATTCCAGGGAGACCCGGGAGCCGACATCCGTCTGCACCGCCGCCCCATCGAGGTGACCATGAAAATTCGCAACCTGCTTGCCAGCGGCCTTGCGGCCGCGTGCGCAACCATCGCCTTTACCGCCCATGCCGCCGGAGAACACGCCACGCGCGATGAGGCCGTGGCCTTGGTAAAGAAAGCCGTAACCTTCTGGAAGGCCAACGGTGACGACAAGACTTTTGCGGCCATCACGGACAAGAAAGGCCAGTTCACGGACCGCGACCTGTATCTCGTGGTGTATGGCCTCGACGGCGTGGTGCACGCCCACGGCGCCAACGAAAAGATGGTGGGCCGCAACCTCATGGACATGACCGACGTTGACGGCAAGGCCTTCGTCAAGGAGCGTGTCGAGATGGCGCAGAAGCAGCCCAGCTTCTGGCAGGACTACAAGTTCACCGATCCCGTCACCAAGAAGATCGAACCCAAGCAGTCCTATTGCGAACGCATCGACAAGAACGTTCTGTGTGGCGGCGTGTACAAGCAGTAACAGCCCAACGGCGCCGGAGCGGAGAACGCAATGAAGATCAAGGCGAGGATATTGATTCCCGCGGGCGTAAGCCTGCTGGCGACGATTGCCGTGGGCGCCACTGGCATCGTCGCCATGCAGCGCATCGGCACGATGCTGCAGGCCAGCGCCGACAATGAACTGGCAACCTATACCAAGGCACTGAAGGTCAAGGCGGCGCTCGGCGAGCTGCAGGCCTACGTCTACCGGGAAGTGACGGTTGCGGGCAGCCTGAGCAACGACGAAATCAAGCAGGCACGCGGGACCATCGCCCGCGAGGTCGAGACCCAGCACACGGCGCTCGAGGCCCTGCTGCCGGCCGTCGCGACCAACGCGGCGAGCAGCGACGCGCTCAAGGCCACGCTGGAAGACCTGCAAAAATATGCACGCACCGCCGACCAGGCCGTTGATTTGGCGACCGTGGATCCCAACACCGGGATCGCCAGCATGCACAGCGCCGAC
>CAIQGU010000295.1 GCA_903871435.1 uncultured Burkholderiales bacterium
CCTGGATGAAATCGCGCAGCGTTTCCACATCCTTGTAGTCGATGAGTTCGACTTTCTCCGCGGTGAAGCGGCAGAACTTGCGACGCTTGAAAAGGGCGTTTTGCTGCTGCGAGCGGCGGCCGTTGGGTTTGCCCTTGCCCTTGAGACCTGCCTTGCCTTTGCCACCGCTTTTACGGGCTGTTGCCATGAAATTTCTCCGTCCTGTCCCGTCGCCGGGATTCGATTACCGGTTCAAAAACCAATACTTACGTGTTCTGATCGGATGCTGCGAGCCGCGAAAACTGCAGCACGTGCACCAGTAGCCGGGTACTGCGCCGGCTGCGCGGGGCGATGAACCCCGTCAAACCCAACTCGCTGCCCAATTCCGCCACCGCCAGTTCCCGCGCCGTATCGCCGATCGCGATTGCGCTGAAATCGAACTCCAGGCGCCGCTGCAAACCCGCTTCCACGAGTTCCGACCGGTGCTGCAACTGCGCTTCCACCACGGGTATGCCCGCCGGGGTGTAGCGCAGCGCGGTACGCTCGATCAGGGTTGCCTGCATCTGGACGTGGTTCACGCCGTGGTTCAAGCCGTGGCAGAGGCGCTACGCGGTTGCTGCCCCGCGGGCTTCCCAGGCCACCAGTGCCGCCAGGACGCAAAGCGCCTCGGCATTGCCGGAAGTACCGCGAAACGCGCCGGGCCGTGAGCTTGCGCAGCTCAGGCCGCGGTGCCCACCGCTTCCGTTACAGGCCTGCGCGACTCTTCCCGCTCGACGGTCTTCATCATGGGGCTGGGCGTGGTGACCGCCTTCTTCATGCCGACCGTCAGGTGACGCAGGACCGCGTCGTTGTAGCGAAAGCCGTGTTCGAGCTCATCGAGCGTGGTCTTGCCACACTCGATGTTGAAGAGCACGTAGTGGGCCTTGACGAGTTTTTCGATCGGATACGCCAGCTGGCGCCGGCCCCAATCCTCAACCCGATGAACCGCCCCACCCTGCGACGTGACCAGGGTGCGATAGCGTTCGATCATCGCCGGGACCTGTTCGCTCTGGTCCGGATGAACGATGAAACAGACTTCATAGTGCCGCATGGATAACCTCCTCGTGGATGTCCCGGTTGGAATGAACCGGGAGCAGCTGCCCGCGTGGCAAGGCGGTGCAGCAAGGGCAAAGCCGTTGATTCTACCGCGAAATTTCCCGTCCAGGCAAGCGCGGGTGGCGCCACGCTTCAGGCAGCCGGCGCAGGCTTGCCAAACTGGCGCTGGCGCCGCGTCTCGAAGAGGCACACGCCGGTAGCCACGGAGACATTGAGGCTCTCCATCCCGCCCAACATGGGGATATGGACCAGTTCATCGCAGCGCTCGCGGGTGAGGCGACGCAAGCCGGTTCCTTCGGCTCCCAGGGCCCAGGCGCGCGGTCCGGTGAGGTCGATCTCATAGAGGCTGCGCGGCGCTTCACCCTCGGCGCCGACAATCCAGACGCCGGCATCCTGGATGTCCTTCATGGCCCGCGCCAGATTCGTGACCGTCACTAGCGGCAGGGATTCCGTCGCGCCAGCCGCCGCCTTGGCCGTTACTTCCGTCACCGTCGCCGCCCGGTCGCGCGGCACGATGACCGCCTGCACGCCGGCGGCTGCCGCGGTGCGCATGCAGGCTCCCAGGTTGCGCGGATCGGTAACGCCGTCCAGCACCAGCAGGAAGGTTTCGGGATTGACCGTCTCCAATAGATCCTCAAGCTCGGCCGTAGGCGCCGCGCCGGTGGTCTCGGCGACCACGCCCTGGTGGGGAGCGTCGGGCGAGAGGCCCTGCAGGCGCTGGTCATCGGCGGCAACGCAGCGCACCTGGCTGTCGGCCGCCTGCGCGAGCAGTTGCTGCATGCGCGCATCGCGGCGCGCGGCATCGAAATACAGCACCACGATGGAACCCGGGTCACCGCGCAATCGGGCCCCGACGGCGTGAAAGCCCGCCAGTATGCGCTGGCCGGGTGGCCGGGGCTCCACTGCCCGTCGGTCCGCTGCGGGTGAACGGCCTCTGCCCCGCGGATATTGTCCAGCCAAGAAAGATCCCCCTCAGGCCTTGCGCCGACGCCGTGGCGCCGCGCCCTTGGCTTTGCCTTTGGCCGCAACGGCCGGCGCCGCCGCACCGCGCCGCGCGGCGATACGTTCGGCGCGCGTGGCCTGGCGCTGGCGCCGTTCCTCGACGCCCTCCCCTGCGGGCACGCTCTTCTGGCGCCGGGAGGGTCGCGTATCGGGCAGTTCTGCAAGGCGCTCCT
This sequence comes from uncultured Burkholderiales bacterium, assembly GCA_903871435.1. Taxonomy (GTDB): domain Bacteria; phylum Pseudomonadota; class Gammaproteobacteria; order Burkholderiales; family Burkholderiaceae_F; genus GJ-E10. The sequence goes on from CAIQGU010000295.1 coordinate 2,250, forward strand.
CGCCGGGGCGCACCATGCGGAAGTCGACGCGCCGCGCCTCAAGGTCTACCCGCGCAACCTGAACGGTGAGGCGGTCGCCCAGCCGGTAGCGGATGCCGGTGCGCTCGCCGCGCAGTTCGTGCGTGGCCTCGTTGAACTGGAAGTATTCGCTGCCCAGTTCGGAGACGTGCACCAGCCCCTCCACGTAGAGCTCATCGAGCACCACAAAGAGACCGAACGGGACGACGGCATTGATCGAACCCGAGAAGGTCTCGCCCACCCGCTCACGCACGTAGTAGCACTTGAGCCAGGCCTCGACATCGCGCGAAGCCTCGTCGGCGCGGCGCTCGTGCGCGGAACACAAGATGCCCAGCTGTTCCCAGATGGGCATGGGCTCGGAACCGAGCGCGCGCCCCGCGGACCCGCTGCCGGCGGCCAGTTGCGGCACGTACTTGCGACCCGCCAGGACGGCCTTGATGGCCCGGTGCACGAGAAGATCGGGGTAGCGGCGGATGGGCGATGTGAAATGGGCATACGCGTCGTAGGCCAGCCCGAAGTGGCCGGCGTTGTGCGGCGTGTACTGGGCCTGCTGCATGGAGCGCAGCAGCAGCATGTTGAGCAGAGCGGCATCCGGACGGGGCCGCAATTTCACGATGAGCTGGGCGTAGTCCGACGGCTGCGGCGATTCCCCGCCACCGAGCTGCAGGCTGAACGCCTTGAGCGCAGCGCGCAGGGTTTCGAGCTTGGCCGGGGTGGGACCTTCGTGGACCCGCAGCAGGGCGTCCTGCTTGCGCCGCTGCAGGAAATCGGCCGTGCATACGTTGGCCGCTAGCATGCACTCCTCGATGAGGCGATGCGCGTCGTTGCGCGTGCGGGCCACGATGCGCTCGATGCGGCCGTTGGCATCACAGATGATCTGCGTTTCGGTCGTCTCGAGTTCCAGGGCGCCACGGACGGTGCGCGCCTTGGCAAAGGCGCGGTACACCTCATGGAGCTCGTGCAAGCGCGGCAGCAGCGCGGCGTGGCGCGCAGCCGCGCGGCTGGACGGGTTGGAAAGGGCTTCCCAGACCTCGTTGTAGGTAAGCCGCGCATGCGAGTGCATGACCGCGGGATAAAACTGGTAGCCCCGCACCGTGCCGTCCTTGTTCACGGTCATGTCGCACACCATCACCAGGCGATCGACATCAGGCTTGAGCGAACACAGGCCGTTGGAGAGCTCCTCGGGCAGCATGGGAATGACCCGCCGCGGGAAGTACACGGAGGTGGAACGGCTCTGCGCTTCGGCATCGATAACGCTGCCCGCCTCGACGTAGTGGTCGACGTCGGCAATGGCAACGACCACCCGCCAGCCGCGGCGCCCATCGGCTTCGCAGTAGACCGCATCGTCGAAATCGCGCGCATCCTCGCCGTCGATGGTGACCAGCGCGACATCGCGCAGGTCCACGCGCCCCTGCAGGTCCTTCTTGCGCACTTCCTTGGGCAGCGCCTTAGCAGCGGCCAGCACCGCATCGGGGAAGATGTGCGGCACGCCGAATTTGCGCACGGCAATCTCGATTTCCATCCCAGGGTCGTCGATCTCTCCCAGAACTTCCACCACCCGGCCCACCGCCTGCATGTTGCGCTGGGGTTGCTGGACCAGTTCGACGACCACCACCTGGCCCTCGCGCGCCTTGCCCGCCGACTGCGGCGGTACGAGGATGTCGTGGCGGATGCGTTGATCCTCGGGGACGACGACGGTGACGCCGCGTTCGTTCACTAGCCGCCCGACCAGGCGGTTGGTGCGCCGCTCGATCACGTCGACGATCTCGCCTTCCGGACGACCGCGCCGGTCGACACCGGTGATGCGCACCAGCGCGCGATCGCCGTGCACGAGCTTGCTCATCTCAGCCTCGGACAGCACCACATCGGGTCCGCGGTCGTCGCGGATCAGGAAACCGAAGCCATCACGATGGCCCTGCACCTGTCCGGGCACCAGGTTGGCGCGGGTGGCAATCAGCAGCAGGCCGGCCCGGTTGCGCATGATCTGGCCATCGCGCTCGAGGTCCTGCAAAGTGAGCTCAAGAGCTTCGCGCTGCGCGGGCGCAAGCCCCAGCTGGCTTACCAGTTCGACGGGCCGCAGGGGCGTGCCGGCACGGGTGAGTGCGGCCAGAACGGCAGCCGCGGTGACGCCGCTGGCGGGACTTGGAAGAGTATCGGGGGTTGGGGGTTTATTTCGTGCCATTTGACAAGCTGGAACCTCGCTTTAGAATCCGCCCTCCACTTGCTTGCCCAGGTGGCGAAATTGGTAGACGCACCAGGTTCAGGTCCTGGCGCCCTCAACAGGCGTGGAGGTTCGAGTCCTCTCCTGGGCACCAC
>CAIQGU010000296.1 GCA_903871435.1 uncultured Burkholderiales bacterium
CGTTCATCAATTACTTGCTAGCTCCAGTGGACGAGGGTTTCGCCGTTCGCGAAGAAATCATGAAGGACCTGGCCGATGAAATGGACAGCGCCAGCCGCGGTGCCATCACCACCAAGGGGTTTGAGCGGGATGCGCAGCGCATGGGCAAGCTGATGAGCGAAAAATTCGACCTGGGTTTCATCGACGTTGGCGGCTGGGACACCCATGTAGGGCAGGGCGCTGCCAAGGGCTATCTCGCCACGCGCCTCGAAGAGCTGGGCCGGGGGCTGGCCGCATTTGCCACCACCATGGGGCCCGCGTGGCGTGACACCAGCGTCGTGGTCCTGAGCGAATTTGGCCGCACCATGCGCCAGAATGGCAACCGTGGCACCGACCACGGCCACGGCACGGCCTATATGGTTTTGGGCGGAGCCGTGCGCGGCGGCCGCGTGGCCGGTGAGCAACAGGCCATCACGGAGGCGAGCCTGTTCCAGAACCGCGATCTGCCCGTGCTCAACGAATACCGCGGCGTGCTGGGGGCGTTGTTGGCGCGCCAGTACGGCCTGAGCGCGCGCGATCTCGACCGCATCTTTCCTGGGGCGCGACCGCGCGATCTGCAGCTGGTCTGAACCGGCCCCAGCGGCCGCTGGGGCGGTGGCGCGCGGCGTTTCTATAGAATTCGCCCACGGATGCGCCACGGGGCGCCGTTTTTTTGAGACAGGCCAGCGCCGCCTTGAATATTGCCTACGAAGTGCTGATCGGCCTGCGCTACACGCGGGCCGGACGCCGGGTGCGTCGGCGCAACGCATTCATCTCGTTCATATCGGCCGCCTCGATGGCCGGTATTGCCCTGGGCGTGATGGCCTTGATCGTGGTGTTGAGCGTGATGAACGGCTTCCAGCACGAGGTGCGCGACCGCATGCTGTCGGTGCTGCCGCACATCGAGATCCAGTCCGAACGCGGCACCATTGCCGATTGGCAGGCGCTGGTGGGCAATATGCGCGCGTTACCCGGCGTGATCGCCGCCGCCCCGGTACTTGAGTCGCAGGCGATGTTCGTGCGCGATGGCGCCGTGCGCGGGGCCGTGGTGGAGGGCGTGGATCCGGCGCTGGAGCCCGCCGTTTCGGAGGTGCTGCGGCACCTGCAGGGCGCGCCCATCACCGACCTCAAGGAGGGCAGCTTTGGCATCGTGTTGGGCGTAGACCTTGCGCGATCGCTGGGCGTTGCGCCGGGTGATCCGGTTACGCTCGTAGCGCCCGAGGGCAGTTTTACGCCCGCGGGCGTGCTGCCGCGGGTCAAGCAGTTCCGGGTGATCGCCACGTTCCGCTCGGACCACTACGAGTACGACAGCGCGCTGGCCGTCATCCATCTGGGCGACGCCCAACGCGTGTTCCGCCAGGACGGACCCAACGCCGTGCGGCTGCGCATCGCCGACATGCAGGACGCGCCACAGGTGGCGCAGCGTCTTACGGCAACGCTGGGTCATGATCTGTGGGCGCGCGACTGGACGAGCCAGAACAAGGTCTGGTTCGCGGCCGTGAAGGTGGAAAAGCGCATGATGCTGTTGATACTCACCCTCATCGTGGCCGTTGCGGCGTTCAATCTTGTATCCACGCTGGTGATGACCGTCACCGAAAAGCAGTCGGACATCGCCATATTGCGCACCCTGGGCGCCAGTCCGCGCAGCATCATGGCCATTTTCATACTGCAGGGCGGGTTGATCGGTATCTTCGGCACGCTGCTGGGCGTTGCGGGGGGCCTGTTGCTCGCCTGCAACCTGGACGTGATCGTGCCGGCCATAGAGCGCACTTTTGGCGTGCACTTTCTCGATCCGTCGATCTATTTCATCAGCGCCTTGCCCTCGGATCCCCAGGCCGGCGACATCGTGCCCATCGCGCTCATCTCCCTGCTGTTGTCGCTCGTGGCGACGCTCTATCCCAGCTGGCGCGCTTCGCGCGTCCAGCCCGCCCAGGCACTGCGCTATGACTGACCCGGACATATCCCTCGTGGATGCAGAAGCCGATCAGGTGGTCGTGGCTGCCCGGAACGTGGTCAAGTCCTACCGGGATGACGGCCTCGGGGTCGATGTACTGCGCGGTGTCAGCCTCACGGTGCGCAAGGGAGAGGTGCTGGCGGTTGTTGGCGCATCCGGGTCGGGCAAGAGCACTTTGCTCCACTGCCTCGGGGGGCTGGACGCCGTCGACAGCGGTGCGATCAGCATCAGCGGCCGCGAGCTGGCGAGCCTCAACGAGGTCGAGCGCGGCGCGCTGCGCAACCGATCCCTGGGCTTTGTCTACCAGTTCCATCACCTGCTGCCCGAGTTTTCCGCGCTCGACAATGTCGCCATGCCGCTGGCCATTCGCCGCGAGCCGCCTGCGCTGCGCCGCGAACGTGCCGCCGCCACGCTGACAAGCGTGGGCCTGGGGCATCGGCTCAACCACTTTCCCGCCGAACTCTCGGGCGGCGAGCGCCAGCGCACGGCCATTGCCCGGGCTATTGTCACGCAGCCTGCCTGCATCCTGGCCGATGAACCCACGGGCAATCTCGATCGCGAAACCGCCCATGGTGTGTTCGACCAGTTGCTGGGCCTTGCCCGAACGCTGGGCACCGCCATCGTGATCGTTACCCATGATGCCGAGCTTGCCGCACGCTGCGACCGCATCCAGAGGCTGGTCGACGGCAGGACGTAAGCCCCGGCGGGTACCGGCCGTGGTGCGCACGGTGCGTGCCGCTGCCACTAGACTGTGGTCATGTGGATCGATACCCATTGCCACCTTGATGCTCCCGAATTCGCCGCCGATCGCGATGCCGCAGTGGCGCTTGCTGCGGCTGCGGGCGTCCACATGGCGGTCCTGCCGGCGGTCGACGTCGCCAGCTTTGCCACGGTGGCCGAGTGCGCGCATCGCTACGGGTACGCCTACGCGCTGGGCATACACCCACTAGCCGTTTCCCGGTCCCAGCTCGCGCACCTGGACGATTTGCGTGCGGCGGTTGCAGCCGCGTTGACCGATCCACGCTTTGTCGGCATTGGTGAGATTGGCCTCGATTTTCTCAACGGTACTGCTGACGCCGCCGTGCAGGAGCAGTTCTACGCGGAGCAGTTGCGTATCGCCGGGCATTTCCAGTTGCCGGTCATCCTGCACGTGCGCCGGTCGGCCGATCGCCTGCTCTACCACCTGCGCCGCAGCCATGTTCCCGGCGGAATCGCGCACGCCTTCAACGGGTCGGAGGTACAGGCGCAAGGTTTTCTCGACCTGGATTTTCGCCTGGGGTTTGGCGGCTCGGTCACGTACGACGGTTCCCTGCGCATTCGCCGGTTTGCCGCGCAACTGCCCGACCACGCCCTGGTGGTGGAGACCGATGCCCCCGACATTCCCCCCCAGTGGTTGCGCGACGGTGGCACGGTGCTGCGCAACGAATCGGCGCAACTTCCGCGTATCGCCACCGTGATCGCCGGCTTGCGTGGGGTCACGCCTGAGCAACTGGCCAAGCAGACCACCCGCAACGCCCACGCCGCATTGCCGCGTCTGGCGCACTTGTAACGGGTCCGTGCCGATATGCCGCTGGTGCCGCTGAGCCTGGCGGCTTTCGTCGCCGGCGACCTCCTGGTGCAGCAGCTGGCGGCGTTGCCGCCGGCGCAGGTCCTGATCCTTGTCACATTACTCGCCGTTGTCCTGGCCGCCATGGCTGTTCGCCTTTGGTCGCATCCACGCCAGGCGAGCCACGGTGCCGCTACGGTATTTGCGGGCGCGGCCTGCCTGTTCCTGGGGCTTGCAACGACCGGTGAACGCGCTGCCGTGCGCCTGGCCGATGCCCTCGCGTTTGCCGATGAAGGCCGGGACGTACGCGTGGAGGCGGTCGTTGCAAGCCTGCCCTCGGTGTTCGACGGCGGAACACGATTCACGGCTCAGATCGAGCGCGTTCTGCCGGCCAATGCCGGCACGGTTGTCTTTGAAGTTCCCCAACGCGTAGCCCTTGCGTGGTATGTCGGCAACGCGATGCAATCGGTCGCGCAAACTCCCGTCATACGGCCGGCACAGAGATGGGAGTTGACCATACGCCTGCACCGTCCGCATGGCCCGGTCAATCCCGCCGGCTTTGATGCCGAAGCCTGGATGTTCGAACAGGACATCCGCGCCCAGGGGACCGTGCGTACTGGTGCGCACGATGTCGCGCCGCGACTTCTCGAGGATTGTGTATGGCAGTTCAATCCCCTGGTGGATCGCGCTCGCGCCGGACTGCGCGATCAGCTCCAGCAGCTGCTCCAGGGGCGCCGTTACGCCAGCGTGATCACTGCGCTGGTCATGGGCGATCAAAGTGGCATTGGCGAAGATGACTGGAGCCTGTTCAACCGCACGGGCATATCGCATCTGGTCAGCATTTCCGGCCTTCACATCACCATGATTGCCGCGCTGGCCGCCGTCCTTGCCGCAGCCGCGTGGCGCCGCAGCCCCGGCTTGCTGCGCATGGCCACCGTGCCCGTCGTGCGCGCGGTAGCGGCCATTGGCGGCGGCCTGGCGTATTGCCTGCTCGCCGGCTGGGGTGTGCCCGCCCAACGCACCTTGCTCATGCTCAGCGTCGTGGCGCTCGCCCAATGCGGGCGGGCGCGGCTGGGCGCCGCCACAGTCCTGTCCGGCGCCGGCGCGCTGGTCTGCCTGTGGGATCCCTGGGCCGTGCTGGCGGCGGGATTTTGGCTGTCGTTCGGGGCTGTTGCCTGCATATTTCTCGTATCCGGCGGCGCCCTGGCGCCACTGCCGGGGTGGCGAACAGCCCTGCGCGAGGGCGCTCGTGTCCAGGCAGCCATCACCGTGGGGCAAGTCCCACTGACCTTGGCAATCTTTGGCCAGATATCCCTCGTTGCGCCCTTGGCCAATGCCGTGGCCATTCCCGTCGTCAGTTACCTGGTTGCACCCTTGGCCCTGATCGGCGCTGCCCTCGCGGCCTGTGGTGATGCCACCGCGGGGGCAGCGCGAGTGCTGCTGGCGGCGGCCGAGACCTCGTTCGGCGCGCTGGCACACCTCCTGCGGTGGCTCACCACGCCGCAATGGTCCTGGGTCGCGATGCCGCTGCCACCTACCTGGGCCCTGGCGGTGGCCGCAGCCGGATGTGCCTGGCTGCTGGCCCCTCGGGGTTGGCCGATGCGATGGCTGGGTATCGCAGGCCTGTTGCCGCTTTTTGTATGGCCGGTCACGCGTCCTGCCGCGGGTGAGCTTTGGGTAAGCGCACTGGATGTAGGGCAGGGGATGGCAATCGTGCTGGAAACCGCCGACCGCGTCGTGCTTTTTGATACCGGGCCTCGATATTCGGCAGACGCCGATGCGGGCAGCCGCGTGATCGTTCCCTACCTGCGGGCCCGCGGGCTGCAGCACGTCGACGCGTTGATCATTTCCCATCCGGATATCGATCACGCCGGTGGCGCGCGATCCCTGATGCGCACACTCGCCATCGACCGGGTCTGGACCTCTATCCCGCCCGATCATCGACTGCTCGGGGTGGCCGCCCCGCTGGTGCGCTGCGAGGCCGGCCAGCGGCTCGTGCTGGGCGCGCTATCCCTGGAGATGCTGCATCCGGATGCGCCGTTATACGAAGACACGCGGGCGAGCACCAACGCCCGCAGTTGTGTCGTGCTCGTCCAGATGGGCGAGTACCGGGTGCTGCTCACCGGTGACATCCCCGAGCGCCAGGAAAAGCAGATGCTCGAACGCACGCGCACTCGTGGACAGGACCTGCGCGTAGCGCTCATCGTGGCGCCCCATCATGGCAGCCACAGCTCGTCGAGCGAGGCCCTCATCGCAGCTACCGCGCCGCAGTGGGTCAGCATGCAGCTGGGCTATCGCAACCATTATGGCCATCCCCACGCTGCGGTCGTGGCGCGCTACCGGGCGCATGACGTCGCCGTGATCCGTTCTGACGAGCGCGGCGCGGTGCAATGGAGGTTTAGTGCAGATCGCACGGCGGTGGAATGCTGGCGGCAGGATCACGCGCGGTACTGGTTCAATCAACCCGCGGCCGCAGCGGCAGATCCGTCATCGCCTTGCGATGCCCCTATGCCGCGTGCTGGCGCTCCGGCCCCGCATGGCGGGCCGGCCCGCGGGCGGTGATAATGGGCGGCAAACCGCAATCCAACACAGGACAACGACGATGACCGAACCGCGGACGGGAGCCGTGCAGTGCTTGAGCCCAGGCGGTTTACACGCCATGCGCTATGTGGAGTGGGGTGATCCGCACAACCCACGTGTCCTGCTGTGCGTGCACGGCCTGACCCGCAGCGGTCGCGACTTCGACCGGCTGGCACGGGTACTGGCCCGGGACTGGCGCATTGTTTGCCCCGACGTGGCGGGCCGCGGGCGCAGCGACTGGCTGCGCAACCCGGCTCATTACCAGATCAGCCAGTACACCGCGGACATGGTCACGCTGATCGCGCGCCTGGACGTTCCCAGCGTTGCCTGGCTGGGTACTTCCATGGGCGGCTTGATTGGTATCGGTCTTGCCGGAATGCCCGATTCACCGATCAACCGGCTGATCCTCAACGATGTGGGCCCGCACCTGGAGTTGGGAGGGCTGCTGCGCATTGGCGCCTACGTAGGTCAGCCCACGCGGTTTGCGTCCGTGGACGAGGCGAGGGACTATATTCGCTCGATCGCGCCGGGATTTGCGCTGCGCACCGAGGCGGAGTGGCACGAACTGACCGAGACCTCGCTGCGGCCCAGTGGTGATGGTTTTGTCCTGCACTACGACCCGGCCATTGCCGAGGTGCTGCGTGCACTGACGCCCGAAATCGTCCAGA
>CAIQGU010000297.1 GCA_903871435.1 uncultured Burkholderiales bacterium
CTCATTTCACGCCGGATCGGGCTGGCAGGTGGCCAGCGCTGGTTTGATGGCGACCGTCAATTTGTTGCGCCCATGGGAATTCGTAGGTACGGCAGAGCGGCACTGGCTGATGACCACCGTGACGCATAGCCCGCTCGTTGAACGCGACGGCGCCTTTTACGCAAGCCTGGGCGTGGCGTACCGCTTTTGACAGCAGGGCACGCCGCCTGACGCTACGCATCGCACCTATTGCGCGGCCTGTTTCTCCGCGGCAATGAGTGGGTTCGTCGTGCAGTCTTGCATTTGACGTATGGAATGGGAATGCCGTGGCGGGCCCTACTTTACCGGCGCCGTTGTGCGCCGTGGCAAGCGCGGTCGCATACCGGATGAGCCCGGTTTCCCCATGGCAGAAACCGAGCAATGGGTTAACCGAGGGCGGGCGCCAATGGCAACTCGAAGCGGATGATGCCGGGCTCGTCCTGCTCGCGTACCGGGGAATAGCCCCGCGCCACCATCATGCCGCGCATGGAGTCGTTTTCGGCCAATACGTAGCCAAACATCTGCACCACCTGGCGTTCGCGCGCACAGGCCTCCAGCGCCGCCATCAGGGTGTATCCCAGGCCCCTGCCCTGCCAGCTGTCTTCCACGGCGATGCCGAATTCGGCGCGCACGCCATCGGCGTCGCGGTTGTACTGGGCCAGGCCACGAATCTCCTCCTGGCCCTGGCTGGTATCGATGGCGACGAAGGCCATTTCGCGGTCGTAGTCGATCTGGGTGAACCGCACCAGCCGGTCCAGGGTGAGTTCGCGCACCGGCGCATGAAACCGCCGGTACAGCGTGAGGTCCGAGAGGCGGGACACAAAGCGCTTTTGCGCCTCGCCATCCTCGGGACGCACCGGCCGCAGCAGCAGCTTCGCGCCATCGGCCAGCACGAGCGGCCGCTCCAGCGCCTTGGGGTAGGGGTGGATGGCCAGATGCGAATAGACGGGATCGGCGAACAGCGGCTGCTGGTTCATCACCACGCGGGCATCGAGCGCGATGACGCCGGACTCGTCGGCCAGCAGGGGATTGATGTCGAGTTCGGCGATGCAGGGAAATTCGCAGGCCAGTTCGGACACGCGCAGCAGCGCATCGATGAGGCGGCCGCGGTCGATGGGCGGCAGCCCGCGAAAAGCGCCCAGCATGCTGGCAACCCGCGTGCGGTCGATGAGATCGCCGGCCAGCATGCGATTGAGCGGGGGCAGCGCCAAAGCCGAGTCGCGCACCACCTCAACGGCTATGCCTCCCATGCCGAAGCTGATCACCGGGCCAAACGAAGGATCGCGAGCGATCCCCACGATGAGCTCGCGCCCCGACGGGCGCGTGATCATGCGCTGGACCAGCACGCCGCGGAACTGCGCGCCGGGTGCGCGCTGCTGCACGCGCTCGCGGATGAGCTCGAAGCCCAGACCCACTTCATCGGGAGATTTGAGCGACAGCAGCACGCCGCCCACGTCGCTCTTGTGCGCAATGCCTTCGGCGCGCACCTTGAGCACGACGGGGTAACCGATTTCCGCGGCCATCTCGCACGCCTGCGCGGCGCTGCGCGCCAGGCGTCCCTGCGCCACCTCGATGCCGCAGGCAGCCAGCAGCGATTTGGCTTCGTCCTCGGCGAGCAGCGTGCGCCCCTCGGACCGCGCCTGCGCCAGGATGGACCGCGCGGCATCGAGCTGGAGCGGCAGGCTTTCGGAATCGCGGCTGATCGGCGGCGGCAGTTGCAGCCGTAACTCGCGGTGCTGGACGAAGCGTGCCAGGTACGAGAAGGATTCCACGCCCTGTTCGGGGCTGCGCATCGCCGCATAACCCGCCTGTCGCAGCACTGTGCGGCCCTGCGATGCATCGGCTTCGCCGAGCCAGGCAGAGACCACGGGTTTGGTACTGGCGTTGGCCAGGGGCAGCAAGGCATTGGCCAGTTCAGCGGCACCCAGCCGTATCGTCGGGCAGAAGAGCACCAACACGCCATCATTGCTCTTGTCGCCCAGCACGGCCTCGAACGCTTCGGCAAAACGCGCGCAGTCGGCATCCCCAATCACGTCGACCGGGTTGCGGTGCGACCAGGTGGGCGGCAGCAGCGCGTCCAGCCGGGCACGGGTGGGTTCGCCCAGTTGGGCCAAGGTCAGGCCAGCATCGGCAACCGCATCGGCAGCCAGCACGCCTGGTCCCCCGCCGTTCGTGACGACCGCAAGCCGTGAACCGTGCGGCAGACGCCCATTGAGCAGGGCCAGCGACGCCGCAAACAGCTGCGGATACTTGGAAATGCGGATGGCGCCCGTACGGCGCAGCGCGGTATCAAATACGGCATCGTTGCCCGCCAGGGCACCGGTGTGGCTGAGCGCAGCCTGGGATCCGGCCGCGTGGCGGCCCGCCTTGAGAGATCGGAAGAGCGTCGTGTAGGGAAA
>CAIQGU010000298.1 GCA_903871435.1 uncultured Burkholderiales bacterium
CGGCCAGAGCAACTACTCCGCCGCCAAGGCGGGCATGCACGGCTTCACCATGGCCCTGGCGCAGGAAGTGGCCAGCAAGGGCGTAACGGTCAATACCGTGGCGCCTGGATATATCGGCACCGACATGGTCATGGCCGTGCGCGAGGACGTGCGCGAGAAAATCATCCAGACCATACCGGTCAAACGCCTCGGCCGCGCCGACGAAATTGCCTCCATGGTGGGTTGGCTGGCCAGCGAGGATGCGGCTTTTTCGACTGGCGCCGAGTTTTCCATCAACGGCGGCCTGCACATGGGGTAAGTCCCCGGCGGGCGGGCGAGTCCGCTGCCCGGGTCCGGGGCGCGGGCGGGGCGGCGATGCGTTCAATAGGGTTTTTCCCCGGCACCTTCTTGGTGTTGTTCCGCCCCCAATCTGGTGCACGGGTCTGTGCGCAAAACGCTAGAATGGGCATTCCGGGCGTGTGGTCGCATTCGCTCTGTTGCATTTTCAAGGGTATCTAACGCTATGAGCACGCTGCGCCTGATCAAGAAATACCCGAACCGCCGCCTCTACGACACGCAGACCAGCACCTACATCACGCTGGTGGACGTCAAGCAACTGGTGGTTGATCAGGAAGAATTCCAGGTGGTCGACGCCAAGACAGGCGACGATCTCACACGCCCCATCCTGTTGCAGATCATTCTGGAGGAGGAGCAGGCGGGCGCCCCCATGTTTACTTCCCCCGTACTGGCGCAGATCATCCGCTTCTACGGCAACGCCATGCAGGGTTTCATGGGCTCGTACCTGGAAAAGAACGTCCAGGCGTTCATCGACATCCAGCAGAAGTTACAGGAACAGAGCCGCGCCTTTTACGATCCCAACAAGATCGGTCCCGAGGCCTGGACGCAGTTCGTGAACCTGCAATCGCCCATGATCCAGTCCATGATGACCAGCTACATCGAGCAGAGCAAGAACCTGTTCGTGCAGATGCAGGAAAACATGCAGAACCAGACGCGCTCGATGTTCACCGGTTTTCCGTTCCAGCCCCCCCAGGACAAGAAGAACGGCTGAGGAAGCACGGTTGAGCAAGATCGCACCGGGCCGCCGCAAGGGGCCGCCCGCGGTCGGTTTCTTGTCCTTGGGCTGCCCCAAGGCCCTGGTCGATTCCGAACGCATCCTTACCCAATTGCGGGCCGAGGGTTACGACATCAAGGGCTCCTACAAGGGCGCTGACCTTGTTGTCGTCAACACCTGCGGCTTCATCGACAGCGCGGTGGAGGAATCGCTCGACGCCATCGGTGAAGCGCTGGCCGAAAATGGCCGGGTTATCGTCACCGGTTGCCTGGGCGTGCGCAACGATCCGGGCGGTGACAACCTCGTGCAGAGCGTGCACCCCAAGGTGCTGGCCGTCACCGGCCCGCACGACACCGACGGCGTGCTGCGGGCCGTGCACGAACACCTGCCCCAGCCCCACGATGCCTTCACCGACCTTGTGCCGCCGGCGGGACTCAAGCTCACGCCGCGCCATTATGCGTATCTGAAGATCTCCGAGGGCTGCAACCATCGCTGCACCTTCTGCATCATTCCGTCCATGCGCGGGGATCTTGTCTCGCGGCCGGTGGGCGAGGTCATGCGCGAGGCCGAGGCGCTGGTGCGGCAGGGCGTGCGCGAACTGCTCGTGATCTCGCAGGACACCAGCGCCTACGGCGTGGACCTGCGCTACAAGATGGATTTCGTGGGTGGCCGGCCCGTGCGCACGCGCATGACCGAGCTCGTGAAGGAACTGGGCAACCTGGGCATCTGGGTGCGCCTGCATTACGTCTACCCGTATCCACACGTC
>CAIQGU010000299.1 GCA_903871435.1 uncultured Burkholderiales bacterium
ATGAAAGAAATCATAGAAGGGATCGTTTTCGTCGAGGTCCGGGCCACCAGGATTCTGCGGGCCACCGGGCATCTGCGGGCCACCACCGCCGGCGATGGTGCTCATCTTGGCGGCGGTGCGGATGTTGACGACGGCCGGTCCGGTGTGTTCAACGAGGTCGGCAAAGTCCGGCATGGTGACCGGCTGCGCGGCAACTGGTGTACTGGCCAGGGGGGCGGCAAAAACGAGCAGGGCAGCAGTCAGCAGCTGCGGCAAGCCATGCGTGAATGAAACTTTCATGATGTTTGTCTTTGCGTGAGAGGTTTGCGTAGGGAAAAAAGGCAACAGGAAAACGGCAATAGAAAGCGGCAACATAAACCAATAGGACGGCGCCTCAGTGCTGCGGCGGCGGCGAGTGACTGACGGATGCCGCAAAGGACTGCGCGGTTGCCGGCGGGACCTCGCCCACAACCGTGACGCGTGCATCACCAACCTGGCGGGAAATCGCCGTAACGGGTCCGCGGCGCTGCGATTCAAGCGGCTCGTCGAGCATGGGCGCGCCCGGTTCGATGAAGACCGAAACCGTGGCAAGGCCGTCGGAATAGACGGCCTGCAGCGCCGAACGCGGCGAAGGGTCGCCCCCACCGATGAGGTGGCGCACGACTTCTGCGAGACGGTGAAAACCGGTTGGCGGCGTGACGCTCCAGCCCTGCTGGCGCAGTTCGGTAGCCTCGGATTGCTGCCGGTCAACCGTCCAACCGGCGGTGGACCATGACGGCCGCAGTTGCGCCGGATCGATGGGTTCACCCACGTGGACGTCGGTAAAAGCCACCTGCTCGAGGATGTCGCCGCGCTCGTTGAGCGTTTGCGCCTTGAACATCAGGCCGCTGGTTGGCTCCACGCAAAGGCGATAGCCGTAGCGCAGGCGATCACGGGGCACCAGCTCCACCACATCACAGGCGCGGCTGGCCACGCGCTCGGTGCCGCTGCGCCGCAGTTCGTAATGGGTCAGCACATCCGCGGGCAAGGGCTGCGCAAAGGCCGGGAACGACCGGGCCCCGCCGTGTTCGACGACCACACGTCGCAGTTGCGGGTAGAGGCATTGCACTTCCTCGCCATTGCGGATGAACTCGCGCTGCTGGCCGTCGAGGGTGAGCACGCGCTCGCGCGACTCCGTGCCGTCGAAGAGCTGCACGACGCGGGAGGCATGCATCTCTTCGCCGCGCTGATAAATGATGGTGCCGGCAAAACTCTGCCGCCGCGCTGCATCCTGCACGCCCTGCAACCAGGCGGCATCGCGCTGCGCGCCGGGTGCGGCCGCATCGGCTGCGCGGCCCGGGTGGGAGCCCAGCAGGAGCATGGCTGCGCATCCCGACCACGCCAGGCTACGCCCGGCAATGAGCATGGACGAGCCGGCCCGCCTGCGCAGCGTGGAACCGGTTTTATCGGGCGCGCCGGAGCGGTGGCGCGTAGTGCGAAATCGGCTGACGATCACCGCTCGCCTTCATTGCCGGAACGCAGATACACCGCAGCGGCCGGCATCACGCCACTGCCCATGAAATCGCGGTGTGCCTGAATATACGGATCGAGGCGCGGATTGCGGGCTGGCCGGGCCAGGGCAAGCGCCGCTGTTTCCGTCGCGCCCGCCGCGGCTTTCCCATCGGCGGCGGTACTGCTGGCGACGGAAGGTTCGGCGGCAACGCCACCGGCACTGCGCAACTGCGGAACTGCCACGAAAACCAGCACGGCGGCCGCCGCAGCCACGGCAAATCCGCTGGCAAGATGACGGCGCAACAGATGGGGCCGCAGACCGGCCGCCAAAGCCGACGGCGCGAGGAGTGCGGGCTCATCCTGCAAGGCCGCGGTGATACGGGCGCATAGCGCCGGGGAATGCTCGGCAAGAACTTCATGGGAGCGCAGGGCATCGCCCACAAGGTTAAAGCCCGCGTAGCAATGCTGCAGATCGCGCTGGTCCAGCAGACTGGCGACCAGGGGGCCGCTGGCATGTTCGTCGAGTTCTCCATCGATCCACGCCGAGAGCAGTTCTGCATCGGGGTGGCCGTCTGGCAGGGCGGGTTCCGCCGTAAGTGGCACGGGTCCGGAATTCATTCAATCACTCCCTGATGGACAACCCGGCATGGCCGGGCGAAAAAAAATTCACGCTTACCATCGCTCGTCCTCGCTGGTGCCGAGCAACGGGCGCAATTCCTGCGCGATCGCTTCGCGGGCGCGAAAGATCCGCGACCGAACGGTACCCACCGGACAATTCATCGCGGCGGCAATTTCGTCGTAGCTCAGGCCCTCGAGCTCGCGCAGCACGATGGCCGTGCGCAAGTCGGGCGGCAGCTGGTCGATGGCACGATTGACCGCAAGGCCTACCTGCTTGGACTGGTACAGGGAATCGGGCGTTGCGGTCTCGCTCATGCGGCCGGCATCCTCACCGTTTTCCTGGTCTTCGAAATCGTTTGCCACCACCGTCGGCGCGCGCCGCCCCTGGGCGGCAAAATGGTTCTTTGCCGTATTGATCGCTATCCGGTACAGCCACGTGTAAAACGCGCTCTCGCCGCGGAAATTCGGCAACGCACGGTAGGCCTTGAAGATC
>CAIQGU010000300.1 GCA_903871435.1 uncultured Burkholderiales bacterium
CCCAGGTTCATGGCGAAGGCATCGGCAGCGCTCCTCATGGAGCGGATGTGCCAGGGCCCGGGCGTGCAGGTGGTGGCGAAGGTGCCGGTGGCCGGGCCCGTGCCGCCGCCGATCATGGTAGTGATGCCCGAAATCAGCGCATCGTCGATCTGCTGGGGGCAGATGAAATGGATGTGCGTATCGATGCCCCCGGCGGTGAGGATCATTCCCTCGCCCGCGATGATTTCCGTGCCGGCGCCGATGGGGATGGTGACGCCCGGCTGGATATCGGGATTCCCCGCCTTGCCGATAGCCTGGATGCGGCCGTTCTTGATGCCGATATCGGCCTTGACCATGCCCGTCACCGCATCGAGGATGAGGGCGTTGGTGATGACGGTATCGGCAACTTCGGCGCAGCCCAGCTGCCCCTGGCCCATGCCGTCGCGTATCACCTTGCCGCCACCGAATTTCACTTCCTCGCCGTAGAGGGTGTGGTCGCGTTCGACCTCCACCCACAGCTCGGTATCGGCCAGACGCACGCGGTCGCCCACGGTGGGGCCAAACATCTCGGCATAGGCGCGGCGGTTCAGGGTGGTGCTCATGGGCAGGTCCTCGTCACAGCGGCCCCATGACCTTGCCCTGGAAGCCAAAGACGCGCCGTGCGCCGTCGTAGGCCACCAGGTCCACCGTGCGGGTCTGGCCGGGCTCGAAGCGCACGGCCGTGCCAGCAGCGATGTCCAGGCGGAAGCCGCGCGCCTGTTCGCGTTCGAAATGCAGCGCGTCGTTGGTCTCGTAGAAGTGGTAGTGCGACCCTACCTGTATGGGACGGTCGCCGGTGTTGGCAACCACCAGTCGCACGGTGGCGCGCCCCGCGTTCAGGGTGATGTCGCCAGCCTGCAGTTCGTACTCGCCTGGAATCATCGTTGGCCTCAGATGATGGGGTGGTGCACCGTGACGAGCTTGGTGCCATCGGGGAAGGTGGCTTCCACCTGGATGTCGGGGATCATCTCTGGCACGCCCGGCATGACCTGGTTGCGCGTGAGCAGGGTGGTGCCGTAGCTCATGAGGTCGGCAACGCTACGGCCATCGCGCGCGCCCTCCAGGATGGCCGCGCTGATATAGGCCACGGCTTCCGGATAGTTGAGCGCAAGCCCGCGCGCCAGGCGGCGCTCTGCCAGCAGGCCGGCGGTGAAGATCAGCAGTTTGTCTTTCTCGCGCGGTGTCAGTTCCACGTCAGTTCCACCTCAGTTTTCTCTCTGCTCGCGGCGCGACGCCATCAGGTCTTCCAGATGCGGGGCGCGTGTGCGGCGCGTCCGGCGTACCGTGGCCGCAACTGTTGCCACAGGGCGAACATCCAGGCGCGCGCAGCCTCTGCCGAATGCCCAAGATACCGGCCCACCAGCAGTTGCGGCATCCAGCTCAAACCTGAGAGCGCTGCGCTTTCCGCCAGGGGAATGGCACGGCAGGATTCGAGCAGCGGGACATCCGGCGCCATTCCCGCCATCAGCAGCGTGGCACAAACCGGTCGGCCCGCCAAGCCCACGCGAGAGCTCAGCAAGGAATCGCCGCCGGCAATGCGGCCGCGTTCGAACCAGAGCGGGCCCGCCGGCGTATCGATGCGGGTCTGCAGTTCCAACAAGCCCCGCGCGAAGGACTCGCCGCTCGCGCGCCGGCCCAGGCAGAGCACCTCCCAGCCGAAATAGCGCGCCGTATCATGCAGCTGCACCCGCGTGTGCAATTGCGCGAGCGCGCCATCGTAGATCAGGGTTTCCTGCGGCAGCCATTCCAGCACGCAATCCTCGGCAATCACGATGTCGATGCGCTGCCGTGCGGTAGCGCCGGCCGAGCCATACCACTTGGCGGCACCGGGCGTCGTGATGCAGACCTGGCTGGCAGGTTCCAGTTGCAGGTCCAGCGCCAGTTCGTCCCCGCCGACAATGCCCGCGGGTGGATGCAGCACGATGACGTGGCAGGGCTCCGGGCCTTCCGGGTACAAGGCCTTTTGCACGCGCAGCGGGCCGCTGTGACGCCGGCCGGCCAGCACCGTATGCCCCTCCTGCTGGCCAAAGCGCAGGTCCAGTTGCGCGTGCCAGCCCGCCGGCGCCGCCTCATCCAATTGCCGCTTCGTTCATTTGCAGCCGCCCCAAGGGTTCATGCCCTGTACTGAAGATACAACACGCGCGGCGAATTTCCTGCGCGGCGCTACGGTGCGACGTCCGCACCGCGGATTTCTATAAAATCGAAAGACGCAAAAAGCGGACCAGTGAAGGCGAACCCGTAAAAACGGGCCCGCGCAGACCCAACGTGCCGTACACCCCCATACTCGCAACGCTCGGCTACGTGTTGTCGCCGGACCAGAGCCGCGTCCTCATGATCCACCGCAACGCGCGGCAGGACGATCTGCACCTGGGCAAGTACAACGGCCTGGGTGGCAAGCTCGAAGCCAGCGAAGACGTGGTGGCCGGAATGCGCCGGGAAATCCGCGAAGAAGCCGGCATCGAGTGCCTGGACCTCAACTTGCGCGGCACCATCAACTGGCCGGGTTTTGGCAAGAACGGTGAAGACTGGTTCGGCTTTCTGTTCCTCATCACGCAATTTGCCGGAATGCCGTTCGAACGCAATGCCGAAGGTACGCTGGAGTGGGTCAGCCGTGACGATATTCCCAAGCTGCCCTTGTGGGATGGGGACCGGCACTTCCTGCCCCTGGTGTTCGACGCCGATCCCCGCCCTTTCCACGGCGTGATGCCGTATCGGGAGCAACGCATGCTGAGCTGGACATTCAGCAGGGTTTGATGTGAAAACCACGCGACTATGGATCCGCGACCCCCTGGCCATCCTCGCCCAAGATTCCGGCGGCGGTCTGGTAATTGACGGCACCCGCATTGTCGAGCGCGTTGCCGCGGGCGCCTCGCCAGCAGCGCCAGTCGACGGTACCTTCGACGCATCGCGCCACGTCGTGCTGCCGGGCCTCATCAACACGCACCACCATTTTTTCCAGACGCTGACCCGGGCGCATCCCGTCGCCATCAACAAGCCGCTGTTTGCCTGGCTGCAGGCGCTGTACCCGGTCTGGGAAAAGCTCACGCCCGAAGCCTTCCGGCTGGCGACGCGCGTCGCCTACGTGGAACTGCTGCTGTCGGGCTGCACCACCGCCGCGGACCACCACTATCTGTACCCCAAGGGCCTGGAGCACTCCATCGACATCCAGGTGGAGGAAGCGCGCAGCCTCGGCATACGTGCGTTCATCACCCGCGGCTCGATGAGCGACGCCGCCGGGGGCCTGAACCCGGCGGCGCTGCTGCAAGACGACGACACCATCCTGGCCGACAGCGAACGCGCGCTGCGGCGCTTTCACGATCCGCAACCCGGGGCGATGATCCAGATCGGGCTGGCGCCCTGCTCGCCGTTCAATGTGACCAAGCACCTGATGCGCGAGAGCGCGCGCCTGGCTGAGCTGCACAATTGCCGGCTCCACACGCACCTGGGCGAGACGCTGGACGAACAAGCCTATTGCCTGGAACGCTTCGGCCAGCGTCCCGTGGACTACCTGGAAGAGGTGGGCTGGTTGGGTTCACGCACCTGGCTGGCCCATGGCATCCACTTCAACGACAACGAGGTTCGGCGTTTGGGCAAGGCCGGCGTGGGCGTCTGCCACTGTCCCACGTCGAACATGGTGCTGGCTTCGGGCCGGTGCCGCACCTGCGAGCTCGAGGCTGCGGGCAGCCCGGTGGGACTGGGCGTGGATGGATCGGCCTCCAACGACAACTCCAACCTCATGGAGAGCGTGCGCCATGCGCTGATGCTGGGGCGCATAACTTACAGCGCCGAGGAAGTAACCCACCTGGACGCGCTGCGTTGGGCGACCGAAGGCTCCGCAGCCTGTCTCGGGCGCACGGATATCGGCAAGCTGGAGCCGGGCCGTGAGGCCGATCTGGCGCTGTTCACGCTGGAAGAATTACGGTTTTCCGGCAGTCACGATCCGCTGGCCGCACTAGTGCATTGTGGCGCGCATCGGGCGGACCGTGTGATGGTCGCCGGCGAGTGGCGGGTGATCGACGGGCAGGCCGAGGGCGTGGATACCGAACACTTGCGTCTTGCCCACTCGCAGCTCGCGCGGGACCTGTTCGGGACCCTCTGAGGACTTGAGCTGCTGCGACAGGGTCCACCCCCGCGCCAGACAGTATCTGGCGCGGGGGTTTTCCCCGTAAAGTCCGAACCGCTATCAGTTGAACTTGTACTTGACGCTAAGCGCGTAGCTACGGGGCGGATTCACGGTAATGAAATCGTTGCCGTAGAACGGAATATCGTTGGTGACATTGCGCCGGTCAGTCACGTTGAAGATCGAGAACCGGAACTCGTAGTTGTTGTACTTGTAAAACGCCGCAGCATTGAGCGTGTACTGCCAGGGAATGGTGGGCGACTGGTAGTAGCCGCCGTTGGCGATGACGTTCTGGGGTACAAATCCCGCGAGTATTCCCGGTACAGTGGTTGCCGTTGAGCCCGGAAACCCCTGGATGGCGGCAGCCATGGCGCCCAGATTCAACTGTCCCGACTGGGTGGTTTCGACCTTGCCAATAACCTGCAGGTTGCTTTGCAGGCCCCAACCGCTCGGATCCTTGTAGTTGACGAGGAAATTGATCAGGTGCTGCGGAACGCCCGGATCCTTGAAGGTCTGGCCCGGCGTATAAAAAGCACTTGTTGGGTTCAAAAGAGAGCCAATGCCAGAGCCATCGATGTTCAGTCCCGGCTGGGCAGGAAAGTTGTAAAAGCCGGCGGGCGTATCGAGCACCGTGCGCATAAAGGAGTAGCTTGCCGTGGCGAACAGTCGGGGGCCCGGCTGATAGTTTGCCTCCAGTTCCAGTCCCTTGATGTGGGCGGTGGACGAATCCGTTCCCGGTCCTGTGCTGACCGAGCGCGTCTGCTCATAAACTGCCGCAGACAGGAACAGGCTCTTGTCGAGCAGGTCGAACTTGGATCCGGCCTCCAGCAGGTGGGTGTTTTGACGCAGCTGTGTGGTGGGATTCACGCCAAACGTGCCGACGGCGCCATCGTTACCTGTGGGAAGGACGTATTGCGCAAAGTTGTACGTGAAATACGTCGACATCCAGGGCGTTGGGCGGAAGACGGGGCTGACATTGCCATTGGCCAAACCGTACCAAGGCGTGGAGTCAGTGGCGGGCAGGTTGTTGAAAATACCAGGGCCGCCCAGCGGGTCCGACTCTATGAGGTGTACGGCATCACCACGCAAGCCATACAAGACACTGGTGGTGGGCGTCACTTCGATGCGGTGCTCGAGGAATGCCGCCACATCCGTCAGATTGGAGTTGATGGTGCTGTTCTGGAACCCTACGAACGGCACGCCGCGGGCGGGCACGCCCACCAGATGCGCACCGAACGCGGCCACGTAGGGAAAGCCCCCAGCACCTACCTGCAAATTCGTGACATCCCAGCTGGCAGGGTTGCCGGTCAGGTCAAATACGCTGACGGTCTCGGCCGCGAAAGTCTGGATGGTGTCGACGTGCGCGTAGCGAATGCTCGCCCCTGCATCCATCGAATGGTTCATGAGCAGGCCGCTGAACGGTGTGGCGAACTTAACCTTGACGTCGGTCTTGTTCTCGATGGTGTAGCTGGCCTGCGCGGTGTCCGCGTAGTAGTCGGGAATGACGTTGTAGCGGTTGATGAAGTTGTAAAAGGTGTTGTTGACCAAAGTCACGTTGTCGGCCAGCTCGTAGGTCTGGATCAACTGGGCGTTATAGCGCGCGGCGCGGGCGCCGGTTCCGGGCCCCTGGTCGATGATCACCTGGCGGCTTATCTGCGTGGGATTTCCCAGTATCACGGGGGTGAGGAAGCCCTGGATCGCGCTCGGCGCTACCTGGCCGGTGAGATACGTGCCGTTATCAATCAGCTGCTGGTTGACGCGATTGATACCGTCGTTCTCACGGTAGCGCGCATCGACATATTCGGTGTTGAACTGCACGGTGTACTTTGGCGTGATGTTGGCCACGACCACGCCGTAAAGGGACTCCTGGTGAAAGAACATGCCGTTGTAGTAGCTGCCGCTCAGGTCACCGGTGTAGCTCAACCGGTAACTCAGGTTCGGTCCCGCCGGACCACCCACATCAACATTGAAACGACGCTTCTCCAGCGTGTCCAGCTCCAGGGATACAACCCCGGTGAACTTGGAGGCATTTGGCAGTTTGGTCGTGATGTCGATGGCGCCGCCGACACCGGCGCCCGGGCCGCCCTGAACGCTGGCCGGGCCCTTGACGATGTCCATCTGGTCAACGCTGTTGAAGCTGATGGGCGCGCCGTAGCCGTTGCTGGTGAAGCTGTCGCGCATGCCCTTGATCGAAACGGCGTCGACGGGGCCATGCCGAA
>CAIQGU010000301.1 GCA_903871435.1 uncultured Burkholderiales bacterium
GCGCTGGCGCTGCGCCTGGCCCATATTGCGACCAGCGCTGCCGACACGCACCTGCTGCGGCTGGCGGCCGCCCTCGTCGGCACGCTGGCCGTCGTGCGGATACTGCTCGCGCTGTTGCGGCGTGTGTTTCGCAGCAGCACCTGGATGACGCGCTTTGAGCGCGTTATTGGCGCGGGTGCGCTCCTCGTGGCGGTGCTTTACCTCACCGGTGTGCTCGGTGATGTGGTCGATTGGCTCGAGAGCACGCTCATACCGCTCGGTGCCAACTCCCATGTCACGCTCTGGGCGGTGCTCGTGGGCAGTTGCACGACCCTGGTTGCGCTGCTGGCCGCAATGTGGCTGGGGTCGCTGTTTGAAGACCGCCTGGCCGCCGAAACCGCGATGGATCCCAACCTGCGGACCGTGATGGGCCGGGTGGTCCGTGCCCTGCTGCTGGTCTTTGCCGTGCTGCTGGCGCTAGGGCTCTCGGGCATCGACTTGACGGTGCTGTCGGTATTTGGCGGCGCGCTGGGCGTGGGCCTGGGCCTGGGCCTGCAGCGCATTGCCAGCAATTACGTGAGCGGCTTCATCCTCTTGCTGGATCACAGCCTGAGCATCGGCGACGTGATCACCGTCGACAAGTACAGCGGACAGGTCACCAAGATCAGCACGCGCTACACGGTGCTGCGCGCGTCCGACGGCACCGAGGCGGTCATACCCAATGAAATGCTCGTCTCGTCGCCGGTGATCAATGCCACGCTGGGCGACCCGCGCATCGTGCTCACCCTGACGGTCACCATCGGGCCGCAGGAAGACCTCGACCTGGCACTGCGCCTGTTGCGCGAGGCCGCTGCCGCCCAGAGCCGGGTGCTCCCCGCGCCGCCGCCGGTGGCGCTGCTGCGCGAGTTCCAGGGCGGCAACTTGTTGCTGGAATGCGATTTCTGGATCGGCGACCCGCAAAACGGCCGCCAGAACATCCTGTCCGATGTGGCCATCGCCATCCATCGGCAGTTTCGCGCCAACGGCATTGCGCTGGCCGTGCCGCGTGGCGAATACGCGCTTTCGCCCACAGCCGTACCTGCTGTTGGAAGCTTTGGGGTCCCTGCCGCGGTAACGCTTCCCGATCCGGCCGCCATGCAGCCGCTTGCGGCTGTTCCGGGCACGGGCCAGGAACGAACGGCCTGATCCGCCCTCCAAGTAGGGGTAAGGCCAAGGGTGCTATTGCGTTCGTGACAGCCCGGTTACAATGGGCTTGCCCTCAATTACCGCTGGCGCAGCGGCCTTCATGCCGGTCACATGGCCGCCATCCCTGGGCCTCCGTCACGGGTTGTCGCTTGGGCTGTCGTACGCCGGCAAGTTTCTGATTTGTGGAGTGTTAATGGATAGTCTGCTCAATTTTCTTGCCAACGGCCTTGTCAATCTGCGGGGCTGGCAGATGGTGCTGGTCACGCTGCTGCTCACGCACGTGACCATCGCCGCAGTAACGATATTCCTGCACCGCGCCCAGGCGCATCGCGCGCTCGACCTGCACCCCGCCGTCAGCCATTTTTTCCGTTTCTGGCTCTGGCTCACCACCGGCATGCAGACGCGCGACTGGGTGGCCGTGCACCGCAAGCACCACGCCAAATGCGAGACTGCGGAAGACCCGCACAGCCCCCAGATCCATGGCATCCGCAGCGTGTTGTTTGGCGGTTATGAGTTGTATCGCAAAGAGGCCGTGAATAGCGCCACATTGGAAACCTATGGCA
>CAIQGU010000302.1 GCA_903871435.1 uncultured Burkholderiales bacterium
CCCTGGCGGCTCCCGATTGCCTGCCGCCACTGCCGCTGCTGCCAGCCGTGATACCCGGCTCGGTACCGGAACTCATGGTCACAGATGACAGGTGGATCGGTGAACCCCGTTCCTCGTTCCCGTACCAGCTCCCGGAGTACGCCGGCGGTGAAACGGCAGGGCTCGCCCATCTGCAACGATATTTTTCGGGGCCATGGCCGGCGCACTACCAGCGCACGCGCAACCAGGTGTCGGGCCAAGCCAGTTCGACCAAGCTATCGCCCTGGCTTGCATTAGGCGCGCTTTCGCCCCGCGCGGTACTGCAGGCGCTGCGCGGCTTCGAGGAACGCGAGGGCGCGGGTGAAGGCAGTTATGCCATCTGGTTCGAACTGCTCTGGCGTGACTTCTTCCATCTGTTGCCCTTGCGGGCACCGGGCGCGTCGCACGGTGAGCCGGATGTGCCCGGGTTGACGCAGGAGCAAGGCGCGGCGTTTGAGCGCTGGTGTACCGGCCAGACGGGCGTGCCTTTCGTGGACGCCGCGATGCGGGACCTGGTATTGACGGGCTTCCTGTCCAACCGCATGCGCCAGGTGGTGGCCAGCTATCTCGTCAACGAGCTTGCTCTCCCACAGCAGGCGGGCGCTGCCTGGTTTGCCTCTCAACTGGTGGACTTCGATCCCTACAGCAATGACGGCAACTGGCGCTATATCGCCGGGACCGGTGCCGACCCGCGCGGCGGCCGGCACTTCAACATCGATAAGCAGGCCCGCGAGCACGATGCCGATGGGCAGTACCGTATGCTCTGGCGGGCGCTGTGATGGAAGCCGTGATGGATGCCGTGATGGAAGCCGCGATGGAAGCCGTCGTGGACGCCCGGGTGTAAGTCCGCATGGCGTAAAACGGCGAGTCAAGTTTTCCCGGACGATGTATGCCGGTACCTCGTGAGCCGAACAGGCCTCATCCGTTCTGCCTCCCCGGAGAACGCCTCAAGTTTTGGAAATTGCTGTTTTCTCCTCTGGCGAGCAGTCTCCGTGGGCCCATATTCGCCGTCCCGCCGGCCTCGATGCAGGTGATATTGCGAATCTTTATAGAGTGAAAGGACTCCCGCATAGTAAGGAGTCAAGGCGGTGACCATCCCACCAACACGTTGCTATAAACGCTCCACCGGATCGGCGGCGTGATCGCGTGCGGTCTGAAACAGGAATTGACCATGCTTATTTCCCAGCTTTCCGTTCCAGGGCCCGCCCTGTTTGAAGGTGCGCGCGAAGGCACTTGCGCCGGCGTAGGCGGCGGTGCGAGCGGAGGTACAAGCGGCGGTACAGGCGGCGGTACAGGCGTCAGTACGTGCGGCAATGTCCGCAGCGGTACGTTCGCCAGCGTACGGCAGCCTGCCGCAGCAGCACCCGCGGGGCCGGTTTTCGGCCGCTCTTTGCGCGTTCGGGCCGCAGCGGCGAGCCGTAGCATGCCTGTTTCAGACGTTCCATCCTGCGGGGCCTGCGCCCCGCATCAGACTGGCCGCTGCATTCGTTCCGCGCATCGTCCCGGGGCGCAAGCGGCCGCGCAAAGCGAGCGGAAACCATGTCGGCGATCGCGACATCCGGCCCCGTGCCGGCTACTGGCCACATGCTAGCCACCCTGGCCAATCTACGCCGGGCAGCACAGCGCGCCCTGACGCCGGAGCGGGACGGATTTCGCGCGGAATCTCCCAGCCTCGAGGGCCACGGCAACTGGTACAGCCGCGACGAGGCCATCATGGGAACGGCCATCCGCGTGGAACTCTGGCACGAGGATGCGGCGGGCGCCGCGGCGGCCATGGCGGCCGTCATCGAGCAGATGCATCACGTGGACCGCACCATGAGCCCGCACAAGCCCGACTCCGAGCTCTCGCGTATCAACGACGGTGCGGCACGGCAGGCCGTGGCCGTAAGTGCCGAGATGTTTGGCTTGCTGCAGCGGGCACTTGAGTTCTCGCGCCTGTCCGATGGCGCTTTTGACATCACCTTTGCCAGCGCGGGCCGTCTTTACGATTACCGCCAAGGCATCCGGCCCACAGCGCAAGAACTGGCGGCGGCGCGTGCCGCGATCGGCTACGAGGGGCTGCTGCTCGACGCGCCATCCCAGACGGTGCGCTTCGCGCGGTCGGGCATGCGCATCGACCTGGGTGGTTTCGCCAAGGGCTACGCGGTTGACCGCGGCGCCGCCATACTGCGCAGCCGCGGCGTGCGCAATGCCATCGTCACGGCCGGGGGCGACAGTCACATCGTGGGCGACCGCCGTGGCCGGCCCTGGACCATAGGCGTGCGTGATCCGCGGCGGCCCGGTGAACTGGCTGCGGTACTGCCTCTGGCCGACGTGGCCATGTCCACGTCGGGCGACTACGAACGTTATTTTGACGAGGACGGCGTGCGCTATCACCACGTCCTCGATCCACGTACCGGTGCTTCGGCCACGGGCGTGCACAGCGTGACCATACTGGCAGCCGATGGGCTGACCACGGAGGCCTTGTCGAAGACTGTCTTCGTCATGGGCGTTGAAAAAGGCATGCGCCTCATCGAATCGCGCAAGGGCGTCGATGCGGTTGTCGTGGATGCGCAGGGCGTCCTGCACTATTCGAGCGGACTGCGCCAGGGCGCACAGCTAAAGGGAGCAAGCAAATGAAACGTATCGCCACCGCGGATTTTCCGCTCGCCTGGTCGCACGCTGTCCGTCACGGCGCCACCCCGGCTCACGCCCTTATGGGGCCGGGCGCCCGACGGTCCCGCGCACTATGGGTGCTGGCGGCGCAGGCCAGCGTGCTGCTCGCCGGCGTGGCGCTGGCCGGGTGCAGCGGCAGCGGCAGTGATGCGACAACCGTATCGGGCAATGTACCGGTGGCCTATACCAAGCGCGCCGTGTCCGTGAAGCTTGACCCGCTGACCGGCGCCACCTTCCAGCCCGGTGGCGACCTGATCGTCCGCGACACGTCCTCGCCCAGCGCGCCGGAGCACAACATAACGGCCGCGTACACGCAGGGTGTGGGAGACGTCGCCGACCCCGAAGTCTCGTACGACGGCAAGAAGCTGGTCTTCGCGATGAATTGTCCGGCCAGCAATGCCGCCACCATTGGCGCTGTGCAGGCCTGCACGGGCCACTGGAACATCTGGGAATACGACATGACCGTCGGCGGCGTCGCGGCGGGCACCTTCCGCCGCATCACGAGCAGCACCATCTCGGACGACGTGGGCCCGGCGTACCTGCCCAACGGCCGCGGCTTTGTCTTCTCGTCGAATCGCCAGGCGATCTCCTCGGTGAACCAGGCGCAGGGGCGCACGTACATCGCCCTGGACGAATACGAGCGCCAGACCGTGTTCAACCTGCACACCATGGACATCAATGGTGGCGCGATCACGCAGATTTCGTTCAATCAGAGCCACGACCGCAATCCGGTGGTGCGCCCCAACGGTGACATCATGTTCTCGCGCTGGGAGCACGTGGCCGACCGCAATCGCTTCTCGATCTTTACGGTCAAGCCCGACGGCACCAACATGTTCATCCTCTACGGGGCGCATGCCGATGGCAACAGTTTCCTGCACCCCCGCGACATGGATCCGACCGGCAAATACGCGGGCTTCATCGCCTCCGATCTGATGCCGCTGGATCGCACGCATGGCGGCGGCGCGCTCATGTTCATCGATGCGGCAAACTACTCCGACCAGAACGTGCGTGCCACCATCAATGTGCCCCCGGTTGGTGGCCAGACTTCGGTTACTGCCCAGCCCCTGAACTACGGCATGGGAATTTCGCAATACGGCCGCGTCACCACGCCCTATCCCCTTTGGGATGGCACCAACCGCGTGCTCGCGTCCTACGCGCCCTGCGAAGTGACCAAATATGGCGCGGTGGTGTCCTGCTCCACGCTCACGGCGGCAGAGCTCGCGCGCCTGTCCACAGCCAACCGCCTGACGACCGACATCGCCAAGGATTATGTGCAGGACAACGTGCCTCCGTCCTACGGCGTTTACATGTTCGATCCGGTGACCCAGACCTGGCTCGTGGTGGCCACGCCGCCGTCCGGCTTCATCTACACGGACCCCATACCCCTGCAGGCGCGCACCGAGCCCAATACCGTGGCACCCACCAGCGTCGACCCCGCGCTGGCTGCCAATCACCTGGCGCAGATCGACGTCGTGAGCGCCTACGACACGGACCTTTTCGGCCGCATGAGTGATCCGGTGATTTCGACGGCCGACCTCCCCACGGGTTGCACCACCGCCATCGCCAAGACGGCGCCCCCGGCCGATCCGCTGGAAACGCGGCAACTGGTGGCCGACATCCTGCAAATAAAGGACCCGGCCAAGCCTGCCTACGGCTGCTCACCGGTGCGGTTCGTCCGCGCCATCCGGGCGGTTGCGCCGCAAACCAACGCCATGGGCACGCGCCAGGCGATCGGCAACACCAATTTCGAGCAGACCCAGATACTCGGCTACGCCATGGTCGAGCCGGACGGTTCGTTCAAGCTCAACATTCCGGCCGATACCCCGGTGGAGTTCCAGATCCTCGACACCCAGGGCCGCGCATTCCAGTCGCATACCAACTGGATACAGGCACGCCCCGGCGAAAAGCGCACCTGCGACGGCTGCCACAGCCCGCGGCGCGGCGCAGCGATCAACACGGGTCCGGTGGTCAACACCGTGCCGACGAGCTGGCTCAGCGTGCTGGCTAGCCAGCACCAGGCCGGCGAGACCATGGCCGCGCTGCGCACGCGTCTGGATCCCACGGCCCTGCAACTGGCGGCCGATCCGGTGTACACCGATGTCTGGGCGGACACCACCCATGGCGGCGTGCAGCGCGCCGCCATCAGCCTGCGCTACACAGGCAATTCGGGCACTGGCAACGACCTCACTACCCTGGCTCCGGTCAATGGCGTGATCAATTACCCTGAGCACATCCAGCCCTTGTGGGACAAGACCACGCGCCCCGGCGGCGCCTGCAGTGTCTGCCATTCCGCCAACGATCCTGTGCTGGACCTCAGCAGCACGGTGGCAGGTACGGGCCGCTACGCCTCCTACGAGAGCCTTACCTTGGGGCCCCCGCTGCTCGACGCCAACAACAACCCGGTGCTTCAGGTCACGGATGGCGTCCTGATGGTGGTGCGTTCGCCGGCGCTCGTCGAGACCATGGCCAGTGAAAACGAGGTGATCGGACTGTCGCGCAAGAGCCGCCTGGCCGAGATCCTGTTCGGGCAGACCGTGATGTCCAGCCCGGCCGCCCAGGCCCAGTACCCCACTCCGGCCGCGCCCATCATCGATCACTCGACCCTGCTCAATGTCGCCGAAAAGCGCCTGCTGGCCGAATGGATCGATACCGGGGGCAAGTACTACAACGACGCATTCAAGGGATCCACCGTATTACACACCGCGAGTGCCATAAATCTCGCGAGCTTCCAGGCCACGGTTTATCCGATAATCCAGGCTACGTGTGCGGCGGGCTGTCACTACGCGCGCGGCAGCGACACCACGGCGCCAACGGGTACGTCGTTCGTCGACAACAAGTTCGTGCTCACGGGTGACGCCCAGAGTGATTTCAACAATACCCTCACCATGATCAGCGACCTCTGCCACCCGGCCAACAACCTGCTGCTGAGCAAGCCGTCCACCATTCCGCATCCCGCGGGGGCGGTGATCCCCGGCACCACGACGCCCGGGCCGGCGCAGCTGCCTATCGGCAGCGCCAACTACAATGCAATAGCAGCGTGGATACTCTCGGGGTGTTGATTTGATCGGACGACTGCGCCATGACCGCCTGCGGACCACCCTTCGAGCCCTGACGGCCGCAGCCGTCCTGGCCGCGGGGCTGGGCGCCTGCGGCGGTTCGGGAAATGGCAATCCCCTCGATAACCCGCCGCTGGTCAACAACCCGGCCAACGCGACCGGCCAGACCACCCTGTCCTTTGCTTATTTCCAGCGGTGCATCAATCCGGTTTTCCTGGAGCCGCTGCCCATTACCCTCAACGGAGCGGCGGTCACCAACAGCTGCGCCAATGCCGGCTGCCATGCAAACGCTACCGGTTCGGGTGGCGCTTTCCGTATCATCCCCACGGCGACGCCGCTCCCCATGTCGGTACCCGCTTTTGGTAGCGCTGCCGCCGTGACGGGTGCCACGCCGGATGTGATCCGGGCCTCGGACATGTACAAGAACTTCATTTCGGCGCAGGGAGAAATCATCATCAATTCGGCGGCGCAGAGCCTGCTCGTTGAAAAGCCGCTGGTGATGAACGTGCAGCACGGGGGTGGCCGCGTCTTTACATCCACGGCAGACCCTCATATCGTGTTGTTCGAGTACTGGATCAGCCATCCCACGCCGGCGGGTTCGGGAGAATTCGACACGTCCAGCTATTCCCAGTATTTCGCTGCCGTGAACCCCAACGACGGCCCGGACCCCAACGCCGGCGCCTGCCTGACCCAATGAGCCTCTGTCTTTGACCTCCATCGATACACCGCGATACGGTTCGGCTACGAATCTCTCGGAATTGGCCAGGCTATTGTCGTGGTGCCATGCCTCGCTTAACAGCGTGCGCGCCCGCCGCATCGCGCTGTTCCTGCTCGCGGTGCTCCCCTTCGTGCTGCCCGCCGCGCCGGCGCAGGCAGACGAGCCGACGGCGGTCGCGCCAGCCCCCGTCATGCCCACGGCGCCGGCCGATGCGACGGCATTCGAACAGCCCCGCGTGCGCATCACCGATGCCTACATTGAGTTGCATACCGGACCGGGGCGTGGTTTCCCGGTTTTTTACGTCGCGCAGCGCGGCGACTTCATCGCCTTGCAGTCCCGCCATACCGACTGGTACCGCGTGCGCACCGACGCCGGCAAGGTGGGCTGGGTGGACCGCGCGCAGTTGGCCACGACCCTTTCCGAGTCGGGCATGCCCACCAGTTTCCGCGATGTGGTGCTCGATGACTACCTGCATCGCCGTGCCGAATTCGGCGGCGCCTGGGGCCATTTCAGCGGCTCATCGATGTTCAAGGCCTGGGGAACCTATAACCTCAACGACACCTTTGCCGTGGAACTCGCCGTGGGGCAGGTGCAGGGCCTGTATTCGGGCACCAGTTTCTGGCAACTGGACATCGTTGCAGAACCGTGGGCCGACCGGCGCTTCTCGCCGTTCTTCGGCATCGGCGTGGGCAAGATCGACAACATCCCCAGCGCCAGCCTCGTGAGCGCCATTGCCAATAGCGCCAAGCTGGCCGATGCCATGGTGGGCGCGCGCTACCACCTCACGCAGCGCCTGGTCGCCCGCCTGGACTGGACCGAATACACCGCCTTCGTCTCGTCGAACCGGACCCCTCAGTATCACGCCCTGACGGCGGGCCTGGCCTTCTTCTTTTGATCAACCACGGGCGACTCATGCGATCAAATTCTCACTTGCTGTACCTGCTTACGCTGCCCGTCCTCACGGCGGGCGCGCTGCTCCTGACCCCGCTGGCGCACGCGGCCGCGGGCGCCCAGGGCGCCACCCCGGATGCCAAGCCGGCCAACGAACAGGTCGTGACGCCGGAACTCGACCGGCGCGATGTGCAGTTGACGCACATTCCCTCCAACGATTTCGAGGCGGGCCTCTTTACCGGCATCTACAACACGGAAAATTTCGGCGCCAATGCCGTGGGCGGCGTGCGCCTGGGCTACCACATCACCGAAGACATCTTCGTCGAGGCCGTGTATGGCCAGAGCAAGGTTTCCGACACCACCTTTCGCGACATCCTTCCCGGTGGCATCTTCCCAACGGCCACGATCCCGCTGCGCTATTACGACCTCTCGGCCGGATACAACATCTTCCCCGGCGAGATCTTCCTGGGACGCAAGTACGCGAAGGTTGCGGCCTTCTACGTGATCGCCGGCCTGGGCATCACCAAGTTCAACGACACCAGCCACCAGACCGTCAACGGCGGAGCCGGCCTGCGCGTGTTCCTGGCCAACTGGGTTTCGGTGCAGGCGGATTTTCGCGACCACCTGTATTCGGTCGACCTGCTGGGAACCAAGCGGGACACGAACAACCTCGAGGCGACGGTGGGTGCCACGTTCTTTTTCTGATGGTGAACCAGATGACCAAACTGTTGCTTTTCGCCCTGATCCTGTCGCTTGCCGCCGTCGCGGCAAACCCTGCTGGTGCTGCCGCGCTTGCGCAGCCGGCACCGGATTTCACCCTGCCCAGCGCGGCAGGTCCCAACCTGCGCCTGCAGGAGCAGCGTGGGCGCGTGGTGATGCTCAATTTCTGGGCAACCTGGTGCGGACCGTGCAAACGTGAAATGCCGCAGCTCAACCGCCTGTACACCAAATACCGGGCATCGGGCTTTGTGCTCATGGGCGTCAACGTGGATGAGGATCCGGCCAATGCCGTCGGGGTCTCCACCAAGCTGGGCGTGCAGTTTCCGGTCTTGTTCGACAGCGCCAAGAAAGTGAGCAAGCTCTACGATCTGGGTACCATGCCGTCGACCGTGCTCATCGACCGCGATGGTCATGTGCGTTATATCCACAAAGGGTACAAGGACGGCTTCGAGGACATGTACGACCAGCAAATCGCGGAGCTGCTGCGCGAATGAACGCCCACCGCTTATCTGTCACCAGAGTGCCGGCTGCAGCGGCGGCGCGCCCGCCAGCCGGCGACGGCGCGGCACCGCGGCGACTGCGCAGCCGTTTGCTGGCGGCAATTGTCCTGGCCAGCCTGTTGCCACTGGGCGCGTGCAGCATCGAGCCCTGGGTCAAGCCCTACGACCGTGAACGGCTGGCAGACCCCATCATGAAGGCGGAGCGCGACACCATCGCCGAGAAGCACCACGAACACATCTACAACGTGCGCGAAGGTGCGCGCGGCGCCACGGCGGTTCAGGGAGGCGGCTGTGGCTGCAACTGATCCGGTGCGGCGGAGCGCCGCGTCCCTGTGCCACGCGGCGCTGGCGGGGATGGGCGCAGGCCTGCGGCTAGTCTCGCGCGTGGCCGCGCGCCTGGCCGGCTTGGCCGGCGGACTGCTCGCTACCGGTCACGCGGCAGCGGCGGATCTGCCGGAAGACCGCGCCGACGTGATGTACCACTCCTACACCGGCGGAGGCGTTACGGCCACAGGCCCGGCCGTGCTGGTCCGCAAGAGTATCGACGACGCTTTTTCGCTGTCGGCGTCCTATTACGTCGATTCCGTGAGCAATGCCTCGATCGATGTCGTCACCACCGCCAGCCCCTACCACGAGCGCCGCACCGAGCGCGCCGCGGGCCTGGACTATGTCTATCACGACGCCTTGATCAGCGTGGCCGGCAGCAGCTCCAAGGAGCCCGATTACACCGCCAACAGCGCCAGCATGGATGTGGCGCAGGATGTCTTTGGCGGCATGACCACCGTGAGCCTGGGCTATTCGCGCGGCTGGGATACGGTGGGCAAGCGCGGCTATCCGACATTTTCCGATTCGGCCAACCATTGGCAGTACCGCGCGGGCCTCACGCAGATCATCACGCCGCGCTGGCTCGCCAGCGCCAACGTCGAAGTGGTATCCGATGAGGGCTATCTGGGCAGCCCGTATCGCGCGGCGCGTGTCTTTGGCGCGGCGGTGCCGGAGAGCGACCCGCGCACGCGCTCGAGCCGGGCGCTGGCGCTGCGCGCCGTCGGCAGCGTGGGCGCCGATGGCGCCGTGCGTGCCTCTTACCGCTACTTCTGGGATACCTGGCATATCCGCGCCAACACCTTCGAGGCGGGCTATAGCCAGTATCTGCAACAGCAACGCTGGCTGGTGGACGGCTATCTGCGCTACTACAAGCAGTCGCACGCCTCGTTCTACAGCAATGATTTCACGACCCAATATACGTACATGTCCCGCAACCGCCAGCTCAGCACCTTCGACAGCGTGGGCCTGGGGGTCAAGGGGACGTATTCTGCGCTCAAGGTGGCTGCGCGCTACGAGGTCAAGATCAATGGCGCGCTGGAACGCCTGCGGTTCCAATACAGCGACTTCACCGATATCCGAACCGGCAAGAACTACTCCTTCGATGCCACCGTGCTCGAGGTGTATGTGTCGGCAACTTTCTGAAGAAGGAGGCGCCGTGAGCAATCGACGCTGCATTACTGTTCCCTCGCGGCCGCATTCGCAGGCCGTGGCGGCCCGCGTGAGCCCGCGCCCGGCAAATGTCCTCGCGCGCCTGCCGCTGGTGATGGCGCTGGTCATCGTGCTCGGATTGCTGATCCATGGGGCGGCCCATGCGGCCGCTCCGGATGCGGCCCCGGCTCCCGCCGTGGACGCGCAGCCCGCCGCAAATGCGCCGGCTGCAAGTGCGCAAGCTGCAAGTGCGCCCGCTGCAATAGTGCCCGCTACAACGGTGCCCCCTGGCAACGCCAACCCACCGACTGCGCAAGGTTCGCCGACGGCGCCGCCGACATCCGCGGTAACGCTCGATGGGCGCATTCAAGACATCAAGACCGAGGCCCTGGAGCTCAATCGCGACCTCATGGTTCTGGAGGAAGAACTGCTCTTCCCGGCCAATACCCAGGTTGCCGTATTCGTTTCGCTCGATGTCGGCAAGCTTTTCGGACTCGATTCCGTGCAGGTAAAGCTCGACGACAAGGAAGTGGCCAATTATCTGTACACGCCCGCGGAGGTCGAGTCGCTGCATCGCGGTGGCGTCCAGCGCCTGTACCTGGGCAATCTGCGCGCCGGCACGCATGAGCTGGTGGCCTTCTTCGTGGGCAAGGGGCCGCACGACCGCGACTACCGGCGTGGTACCACCGTGAAGTTCGACAAGGGAACGGATCCCAAGTACATCGAACTGCAAATCAAGGACTCCACGGGAAAGCTTCAGCCCGAGTTCTCGGTCAAGGTCTGGCAGTAGCCCCCGATGCACCTGCGCATTTCCACGCCTAGCCCGGCTCCCGGGCGGACGCTGCCGGCGGTGGCGCGGCGGTTTGCTCGCCGGTTCGCGCCGCTGTTTGCGCGGCTGTTTGCGCGCCTGCTCGCGCGACTGGCTGCGCCCTTGGCAGCGCTGGCCCTTGCGCTCGTTGGTGCCGCTGCTGTCGCCGCCGCCGTGGCGGCAGACCTGCCCGAGCCGGCGCCCCGCGAAGTGCGTGATCCTTATTACGGCGTGAGCCTTTTCGACTATTTCCAGGAACACTTTTTTTCTTCGCTCACCGATCTCATGGTGGCGGGCCATTTCAACCGCCTGTCCCACTCCACGGACGAGGCCGAGGTGCTGCGCGGTGGTCTCCTGCTCTCCTACGGGCTGGACCGCGAGGCCACGGATATTTTCACGCGCCTCATCGATACCGCTGCCACGCCGCCGGTGCGCGACCGCGCGTGGTTCTACCTGGCGAAGATCCGCTACCAGAAAGGCATGCTGGCCGAAGCCGAGGCGAACCTGGGGCGCATCAAGAACAAATTGCCGTCCCCGCTGGAGGAAGACCGCCTGCTGCTGCAGGCCAACCTGATGATGCTGCGGGGCGCTTACGCACCGGCGGCGGCATTGCTCAAGCCGCGCGCCGACGACGCGTCGGCCTCGGTTTACGAGCGCTACAACCTGGGCGTTGCCCTGGTCCGCAGCGGCTCCGTGGCGCGCGGTAGCGAGATCCTCGACGAGATTGGCGTCGAGCCCGCCGATACCGACGAGCTGCGCAGTGTCCGGGACAAGGCCAACGTGGCGCTGGGCTTTGCCGCGCTCCAGAACAAGGACCCCGAGCGGGCCCGGGTGTACCTGTCGCGCGTACGCCTGAACGGCGTCATGGCCAGTCGTGCCCTGCTCGGAACCGGATGGGCGGCCGACCAGATGATTGACCCCAAGGTTGCGCTCATCGCCTGGGGGGAGCTGGCCACGCGCGATACCAGTGATCCTGCGGTATTGGAGGCACTGCTGGCGGTTCCCTACGCGCTGGCGGAAATTGGCGCCAACGCTCCCGCTCTGGAAAATTACGGCAAGGCGCTGGCGGCCTACGACCAGGCGAACACGAATATCGATGCGTCGATTGCCGTGATCCGATCCGGCAAATTTCTCGACGGCATCATCAGTGCCAATCCCGGCGACGAGTTGGGCTGGTCCTGGAAGATCGATCGCCTGCCGGGCCTGCCGAGCTCCGGTCACCTGGCCGAGGTCATGGCGCAAAATGCCTTCCAGGAGGCTTTCAAGAGCTATCGTGACCTGCGCTTCCTGGAAAAAAACCTGCAGGACTGGAACCAGAAGCTCGCCATCCTGGACGACATGCTGGCCAACCGGCGCCAGGCGTTCGCGCAGCGGCTGCCGCAAATCATGGCCGGCCAGCGCAGGGCCGGCACCAGCCGCCTCGATGCGCGGCGCGATGCCGTCGTTGCCGAACTGGGCGCCGCCCAGGAGCAGGCCGACGGCGTGGCTTTTGCGGACGCGCGCGAGCAGGCCCTGGCACAGCGTCTGGACCGGGTGCGCCGCAATTTGGCTGCGCTGGAAGCCGCGCCACCGGCCCCCGCAGTCGCAGCCGCGGGTCCGGCCGTGGATCCGGCCGCGGATCCGTCCGCAAGCCCGCCGCCCGACCTTGCCGCCGCGCGCGACCGCTACCGGCGCGTGTCCGGTGCGCTGGGCTGGGAATTGGCGCAGGCGTTCCCCGCGCGCTTGTGGGAAGCCAAGAAGTCGCTGCAACAGCTCAACGCGAGCTTGCAGGAGCTGCACGTGCATGACAACGATCTCGTCGGCGCACAGGCCAACGAACCCCAGCGCTTCGATGCATTGGCGCAGCGCATCAGCGCCCTGCGCGACCGGGTGATCGCCATGCAGCCCAGGATCACCGAACTGGCAATCCTGCAGCAGCTGGCCGTCCAGGATCTGGCGGTGGCCGAACTCGAGCAGCAACGCGAACGCCTTACGGCCTACGGCAACCAGGCGCGCTTCGCCATTGCGGAGATTTACGACCGGGCAACCCTTTCGCGGGACGCGGCACATGCACCTCCGAAATAGTCTGCCCGGCGCGCCTGTGGTTGCGCCCTGCGCCATCGCGCAAGGGCCGGTGGACGGCCGCGCGTGGCGCCGCCCGGCGACCCTGACTGCGGCAATCACGTTGTTGGCGATAGCGGGCGCATTGGCGGGGTGCGCGAACAAACACCCGACGGACAATTCGCCCACGATCAAGGACCTCAACAGCCGCATTTACCAGGTGCCGCAGGACAAAGGCGTGGTTGCCGATGACGAAGCCACCATTGCGGCCTACCGCGAGTACCTGAAGAAGGCGCCGGCCGATGCGCAGCGGCCGGAAGCCATGCGCCGCCTGGGCGACCTGGAAATGGATCGCGCCGACACCCGCCTCGCCGGGGGCGCGCCGGAAAAAACACCGGTACCGGCGCCGGCACCTGCGGACGCCGCAACCGGCGCCGCACCGGGCGCTGGCACGGCCGCGGCCGCGAACCTAGCGGCGGACGCAAAGACCGTAACCCCGTCCAATGCGCCGGTTGCCAAGGCAACGGCCGCGCCGGCTGGCAAGGCCAAGGAACTCTCAGCGTCTGCCGCGCCTCCCGTTGCGGCGGCGCCCGGCGCCGGCAAGGGTGCGATCAGCGCGCCCAATGCAGCGCCCGCCGGCACAAACGCAGACGCACAAAATTATGCGGGCGCCATCCGGATGTACCTCGAGCTGCTCAAGAATTTTCCGGTCGCGCCCGACAACGACAAGGTTCTCTACCAGTTGGCGCATGCCTATGAGCTCAGCGGCGACCTGGAGAACGCGCTCAAGGTTCTCAACCGCCTCGTTCAGGAATACCCGAAATCGAGCGTGGTCGATGAGGCGCAATTCCGCCGCGGCGAACTCATGTTCGCGATGCGCAACTACCGCGGTGCGGAGGCGGCCTACGCCATCATCCTTGGCGCGCCCCAGCACACGCCGTACTTCGAACGGGCGCTGTACATGCACGGTTGGTCGCTGTACAAGCAGGACCGGCTGGACGAGGCGCTGCAGTCGTTCTTTGGCGTCCTCGACCTGAAGCTGATCGCGCGCGAAGGCGATGCGGATCTGGACGTGATTGCCGGACTGACGCGGGCCGATCGCGAACTGGTGGAGGACACGCTGCGCGTGGTGAGCCTGTGCCTGGAGAACCTGCAGGGCGCCGAATCCATTCCGCCGTACATGGCATCGGCGCTGCGCCGCGACTACGAATACCGCATCTATCGCCAGCTGGGCGAGCTGTACCTGTCGCAGGAACGCATCAAGGACGCGGCTGACACTTTCCTGTCGTTTGCGCGGCGCTACCCCTTGCATACCCAGTCGCCGATACTCCAGGCACGCGTGATCGAGATCTACCAGCAGGGCGGCTTTGACAACCAGGCGCTGGGCGCCAAGCGCGACTACGTGAATCTTTATCGCGTGCGCGGGGAGTTTTACAAGGCCAATCGCGTAGCCTGGAAGGAAACCCTGCCGCGCCTCAAGTCCTACCTGGGCGAACTGTCGCGCCGCGACCACGCCATTGCGCAAAAGAGCCACAAGACGGAGGACTACCAAGTCGCGGCCGCCTGGTACCGGCAGTTCATCGAAACCTTCCCCAAGGATCCCGAAACCGCGCAGGCCAACTTCCTGCTGGCCGAGCTGCTTTTCGAGGACAAGCGCTTTGGCGAGGCTGCGGTCGAATACGAAAAGACCTCCTACCACTATCTGCCGCACGCCAACAGTGCCGACGCGGGCTACGCGGCGCTGCTGGCCTATGCCGAGCAGGAAAAGAGTGCTGCCCCCGCGGACCGCGGCGCGATCGTCCACACATCCATTGAAAGCGCCATCCGCTTTACCGATGCATACCCAGCAGATCCTCGTGACGGGCCCGTTCTGGCCAATGCGGCCGAGCGCCTGTACGCCCTGCACGATCTTGACTGGGCCACCACGGTTGCCCAGAAGGTACTCACGCTGACTCCGCCGGCTAGTGCCGCGAACCAGACGACGGCATGGAAGGTGATAGGGCTTGCGTCTTTTGACGGCGGCGCTTTCCAGAAGGCCGAGCGCGCCTATGCCGAGCTTGTTGCCCGGACGGTGGCCACTGACCCCAAGCATGCGGAATTCGTCGAGCGACTGGCGGCGTCCGTGTACAAGCAAGGGGAGAAGTCCCGCGCCGATGGGCAACTGCAGGACGCCGTTGCCAATTTCAATCGCGTGGCCGTCGTGGCACCGCTCTCGCCGGTACGCGCGGCCGCGCAGTACGACGCCTCGGCTGTCCTGATCGAGCTGCGCGACTGGCCAGCCGCTGCCCGCTTGCTGGAAGACTTCCGTCAGCGGTTTCCCACCAGCCCGCTGGTCGGCGAGGCCGGCGACAAACTGGCGCTGGTGTACTCCGAGAGCGGCCAGTGGGCGCTGGCCGCGGGCGAGCTCGAGCGGGTTGCCGCGCGCAAGGGCGACGACAAGGTATCGCGGGCCGCGCTGTGGCAGGCCGCGGAACTCTATGAAAAGGCGGGCAAGTCCGGTACCAATGCCAGCGCCGGTGGCGCGACCGGCAGCGCCAACAGCAGCGCCAGCAGCA
Source organism: uncultured Burkholderiales bacterium (assembly GCA_903871435.1). Taxonomy (GTDB): domain Bacteria; phylum Pseudomonadota; class Gammaproteobacteria; order Burkholderiales; family Burkholderiaceae_F; genus GJ-E10. Next base: position 15,435 of record CAIQGU010000302.1, read on the forward strand.
TTGCCCAGGCCAGGGCCGCTGCCGCGCGTACCTACGAGCAGTACGTGAAGCAGTACCCGGATCCCCTGGAACCGGCCATCGAGGCGCGCGCGCGCCTGGCGCGGCTCGCCGGCGAACAAGGCGATGCGGCACGCTCGCTGGCCTGGACGCGCCAGCTGCTGCAAGCCGAGCAGGCGGGTGGAGCAGGGCGCACGGAGCGCACGCGTTTCCTGGGCGCAAATGCCGCGCTGCTGGTTGCGCA
>CAIQGU010000303.1 GCA_903871435.1 uncultured Burkholderiales bacterium
AACCCGTTCTTTCGGCGGGTGGAGGTACACGTGGCCACCCGCGGCGATGGCGCGCGCGAGTTCGCCGATCTGATGGGGCTTTTGCCCATCAACTGACGCGGCGACCCGCCATGCAGCGCATCCGCGCAAACCCGCCACGCCACGCCGCCCGCACTGGGTGGGGCTTCACGCTGCTCGAACTGCTGGTGGCGATCACGATACTGGCGGTGGTGGCCGTGATGTCCTGGCGCGGACTGTCCTCGCTCACGGCCACGCGCGAACGGCTGCAGCCGCAGAACGACGTGGTGCACGCGGTGCTCGCCGGCTTCGGGCAGATGGAGCGCGACCTGACGCACGCGCCGGGCAATGCGCGCCTGTTTGCGTTGCCGGGACAGACGTTGCGGGTTCTGGCGATCGACGGCCGCACGACCCTGGAGATCCTGCGACTGACGGATTCACCCGACGGCAGCCGCGCCACGGCTGCGCAGACCATCCTCTACCGGGTTGTCGACGGAACGCTGGAGCGGCAAAGTACGCCGGCGCAGCGTTATTTCCAGGGCGCGACGGCTGTCACCATGGACCGCGTCGGCCTGGTTCCGCAGGTCGATGAAATGCAGGTGCGGGTGTGGCGCAACGCGGTCGGCTGGGTCACGCCGGCGAGCGATGCGGATACGGCTAATACCGTCGGTGTCGAAGTGCGCCTGCTGCGCCACGACGGAACCGCGCTGCGGCGCGTCTTCGCGGTGGGCTAGGCATGAAGCGGGCAGCAGTCACTTCGCGAGCCAATGTCCAGCGCGGCGCGGCGGTGGTGGTAGCGCTTTTTGTCGTTGCCCTCGCCACCATCATCGTCTCGGACCTTTTCTGGCGGCAATTCGTGCTGTTTCGCACGATAGAAAACCAGCAGACAGCGGCCCAGGCCCGGCTACTGCTGCACGCTGCCCAGGACTGGGCGCGGGCCATACTGCAGGATCAGACCCATCCGGCGTTCGACGCACTGAGCGACGCCTGGGCCCAGCCGCTGGCCCAGACACGCCTCGACCAACTGGGGGAGACAGCGCCTCTGGCATCGCAGGCCACCCTCGAGGGTGGCATCGAGGACGCCCAGGCGCGCTTCAACCTGCGCAACCTGATCGACTCTGCGGGCGTCATCAATCCGGTGCAGTTGCAGGCGTTCGACAAGCTCGCCACCTTGCTCGGCGCACCCGGCGGCACAGCGCGCCTGGTGGCGCTCTACATGGCGCAGGCCTACGCAGGGATTCCGCCCGGCGCAGCCGCAGTCCCGCCTGCCGGCGCCGGTGGAAGCAGCAGCGGAAACAACGGCGGCAGCATCGGCAGCACGGCGTCGAACGAAGGTGGCAACCGGCCCATACCGCCGGTTTTCCCGGATGACCTGGCGGGAATTCCCGGCATAGACCCTGCAACGGCCCATACCCTGGCGCACTTCGTCATACTGCTTGACCAGACCAGCACGCCGGTCAACTTCAACACTGCGGGCCCCGAGATCATGGCTGCCGTAATACCTGAGCTTTCCCTGGCCGACGCCAATGCCCTCGCGGCCGAGCGCGACCGCGCCTATTTTCTCAGTGTCGGCGACATCCAGAACCGCCTGCACGGCCGTGGCGGCGTCATATCGGTGGCCGGAATATCGACGAACTCGCAATACTTTATCGTTCACGGCACGGTGCGACTGGATCGCGCGGCAACGACCATGCAGGCGCTCGTGCGCCGCTCGGGTTCGGGCGCACAGGGTGGCGTAGACGTGCTTTGGGAGCGGGAACCATGAAGGCTGTGATAACAACGCGCGCAGTGGCCCAGCAACTGCTCGTCTTCGTGCCGGCGCGGCGCAACTGGGCGGGCGGAGCCCGGTCCGCTCCCGGTCCAGCCACCGTCGTGGACTATCTCGCCGTGGAGGCCGACGGCGCGCTGCAGGCTGGCACGGCGGCCATCGGCGGCCTGCCGCGCGCGCGCGCGCTCGATCTGGTCTTCGACGGTCTGGACGTCTACACGGCCACGATCGCGGCGCCGGCACTCGGCGAGGCGCGGCTGCGCCAGGCGCTGCCCAACCTGCTCGAGGACCGGATGCTGTCCGATCCGGCCGACTGCCACTTTGCATCGGCGCCCGCGCCCGCCACCGCGGGATTCACCGGCGCCGGCGACGCGAGCCCCGGCGAGAACCTGCTGTCGGTCTCGGCGATCGATCGGGCAACTCTGTCGCGGACCATCGAAGCCTTCGCGCAGTCCCAGCTGCTTGCCCGGGCGGCCTACAGCGAGCTCTACGTCGTGCCCGCCCCTGCGGGGGGAATTTTCAGCGCACGGATTTCCGCGGGCAAGGGCCTGCTGCGCACGGCGCAGGACCAGGGCTACGTGTTTGATGCAGACGCGAGCGCGCTCGGAACGCTGGCGCTTGCCATCCGTCAGTTCTCCATCGGGCGACTGATGCTGTTCGGAACTCCCAAGGAACTGGCGGAGGCAGGCGTTGCCGATCTTTGCACGGCGCTTGCCGCGGCGGCACCGCAGCTCGTGATCTCCCGCGCCGAGGCGGCGGCCGACCCGCGTGCGGTGGCGGGAGCCGTCAACTTGCTGCAGGGCGCTTTCGTGACCAGCGGCGGTTTCGGATTCTCCGGCCGCCTGCTGTCGCGGCTCACGCGTGACGGCGCATGGAAGGCGCCGCTCGCCTGGCTGGCCATATGTGCTGCCATCGCCATCGGCGGTCTCAACGCGTACTGGCTCCAGCTCGACGGTCGCTTCCAGGATCAACGGGCGTCCATGCACCGCGTCTTTCGCGACGGCTTCCCCAACGAACCGGACGCCTATCTGCTCGAGCAGGCGCGCCGCTCGGTGGCCCTGTTGCGCGCCCGGGCCGGCCGGCCATCCGCCGATGATTTTTCGGTACTCGACACCCAGGCCTTGCAGCTGTTCGCGACGGCACCCGTAGGGATGGTGGCGGGGATTGAATACAGCGACGGCGTCTACCGTGTTCGCTTCAAGCCCGGTGGCGGGGATGATCCGGCACTGCGCAATGCCTTGCAGGCGCGCGCGCCTGCAATGGGGCTGACGGTGAATTTCGACGCCGATGGCTCTGCGCGCCTGACGCCGCTGGGGAAATGACAATGGACGCACTACAGCAGTTCCGGCAGTTCTGGTCCGAGCGCGCGCCCCGCGAGCGCCGCATCCTGACCCTGGGTGGGCTATTCCTGGCAGCACTGATCCTTTACTTCGTGCTGATTGCGCCTGCGGTAAACGGTATCGACCGCCTGCAGCGTCTGCTGCCGCAGACGCGCGCACAGGCTGCGGAGCTCGAGGCGCTGGTCGCCGAGGCCAAGAACCTGCGCAGCATGCCGCCCGTAGGTGCGCCGGGAATGGCCGATGCGCGCGCGGCCGTGGGCACCTCGCTTGCATCGGCCGGCCTGCAGGCGGCCCACAACGTGCCTGCGCCCAACGGCGATCTGCACTTGAGCTTCGTTGATATTCCCTACAGCAAATGGGTCACCTGGCTGGCTTCGTCGGAAAAGACCCTGGGTGTGCACGCCGTCACCGTCACCGTGAAAGCTGCAGCGACCCCGGGCAATACGGACATCGAGCTGACCCTGCGGCTGCCCCGTGCCTAGCCGATTGCCCGCAGCGATGCCACCCTTATGCGCTTGAAGCACCGCATCCGGCCTTGCAGGACAGGAAGCAGCACGCCATGAAAAGAGCGCTGGCCATAGGCAGCGTGGCGGCCATCACCGTGGCAATCGTGGTGCTTGCCATGGCGCCGGCAAGTCTGGCGGGGCACGCTGTCGGCAAATGGACTGACGGACGCGTGACGCTGGGTGACCCCGCCGGCACGATCTGGGACGGACAGGCCGACATCATCCTTTCCGGTGGCAGTGCGGGGGCACCCGCAACGCAGTTGCCGGGCCGCCTCGCCTGGCACCTCGCGGCGGGACGGCTGTTGCTAGGATCCGTGGACCTCACGCTCACCGATCCGGCCGTACTCGACACCCCGCTCGCGCTGCGCATGGACAGCGCCTCGGCCGTGATGGACCCGGACCGCCTGCACCTGCCCGCGACGGTACTGCTGGGCCTCGGCGCCCCCTGGAACACCATACAACCGGGCGGCGAGCTGCAACTGGAGTGGGACACCCTGCACGTGCGGGACGGCGCCCTGCGCGGAGCGCTGCGCGGGGAGTGGACCGACGCATCAAGCCGCCTCAGCCCGGTGGTGCCATTTGGCCATTACCGACTTGTTACCGATGGCGTCTTTAACGGCGCAACGGTGCAACTGGAGACACTCTCCGGACCCATGGAAATGACGGGCAATGGCACAATCGCAGCAGGCAACCAGCTGCATTTCCGGGGCAGTGCCCGTGTCCTGCCCGGAACCGACGAAGCAACGGCAACCCAACTATCCGGGCTAATCTCCCTGCTCGGCCGGCGCGACGGTGACGGCGCCATCTTGAATTTCGGAACCTGACAAATGAGCAATGGCCTAGCTTTACCGCGCCGCGCTGCCTCCGGCTCCCTAGCTGGCACCGTGGCCGGCCTCTTCACCGCCGCGGGGGCAGCCGTGCTGCTGCCCGGCAGCGCAGCCGCCGACCCCATGAACCGCGACCGGCCGTTTCCGGTCGTTGCGACCCCCGCCGCCGACCCCGCAAAGACCGCCTCGGTCAGCCATGGGTCCGACGACAGCGTCACGCTCAACTTCGTCAACGCGGATATCGAGGCTGTGGTGCGGGCCATCGGCCAGTTCACCGGCCGTACTTTCGTAATCGACCCGCGGGTCAAGGGCACCATGACCCTGGTGACCGAGCGGCCGGTCTCGCGGCGCCAGGCCTACGAGGAGCTGTTATCGGCGCTGCGCCTGCAGGGCTATACCCTGGTGGAATCGGCCGAAGCCGGTGGCGTGGCGCGCGTGCTGCTCGAGGCGGACGCCAAGTTGCAGGGCGGCCGCGTCACACCACCGGCGGCGGCGATGCCGCGCGGCGACCAGGTCGTCACGCAGGTGTTCCGCCTGCAATACGAATCGGCGAGCAACCTCGTGCCGGTGCTGCGTCCGCTCATCGCACCCAACAACACCATCGCCGCGTACGCCGCCAACAACACGCTGGTCATCACGGATTACGCGGACAACCTGCGCCGCCTGGCCCGCATCATCGAGGACATCGACTCCCCGGCAACCTCCGAGGTGGTGGTGCTGCCGGTCAAATACGGGCTGGCATCCGACATCGCGGGCATCGTCAACAAGGTCCTCGACGAAGGCTCGCGCACGGGGGGCCAGGGCGTTGACTCGGGCCAGCGGGTGCTGGTGCAGGCCGAGGCGCGCAGCAACAGTCTCATCCTGCGCGCAGCCAGTCATGCGCGGCTGGAGCAAGCCAAGTCGCTCATCGAGCGCTTCGATCAGCCTAGCGCCACGCCGGGCAATATCAATGTGATCTATCTGCGCAACGCGCAATCGACCAAACTTGCGCCACTGTTGCGCGCCGTCCTGTCGTCCGACCCCACCTTCATCGCGCAGGCGGGCGGCACGGCAAGCCTCTCGTCCGGGGGCTCCGGCACGTCGGGCGGCGGGCTCTCGGGCATGGGCGGCTCTGGCGGCAGCGCAACCGGTACCAGTGCTTTTGGCTCTTCCAATACCGGCGGGCTGAACGGCACGGGCGGCAGTTCCACCACCACGACCACCACGTCCACCAACCCCGCGGGCGGCGGCGACCGCAACGGCCTGGCCGGCATGATCCAGGCCGACCCCGCCACCAACTCCCTCATCATCTCGGCGCCCGAGACGGTGTTCCGCAATATCCGCGCCATCGTCGACAAGCTCGACGTGCGCCCGGCGCAGGTGCTGATCGAGTCGCTGGTGGCCGAGATCAACGCCGACAATACCCAGGAGTTCGGCATCCAGTGGCAGGACCTCAACGGCCTGAACAGCAGCGGCACCAACGTGATCGGCGGCACCAATTTCGGCACCAGCGGCACCTCCGGCACGCAGAACATCATCGGCGCGGCGAGCAGCATCGGCTCGCTGGGCCAGGGTCTCAATATCGGCGTAGTCAAGGGCACCATCAACATCCCCGGACTTGGCTCGGTGACCAACATCTCCGTGCTCGCCCGGGCGCTGGAGACCAAGGTAAACGCCAATATCCTCTCCCGACCCAACATCCAGACCCTGGACAACGAGGAGGGCAAGTTCCTGGTCGGCCAGAACGTGGGGTTCGTCACCGGCTCGTATTCGTCGACCAATTCCACGGCCACCGTGTCGCCCTTCCAGACCTTCGAGCGCCATGACATCGGCCTGCAGCTGCGCGTCAAGCCGCAGATTTCCGAAGGCGGAACCGTGCGCCTGACGATCTACATCGAGGATTCCTCGCTGTCGCCCGGAACCGATCCGAATAACCCGACCCTCAACAAGCGCAGCTTCGAGACCAACGTCATCGTCGAGGACGGAAACTTCGTGGTCATCAGCGGCATGATCCAGAATCAGGTCAACGAGACCCAGAACAAGGTGCCTCTGCTGGGCGACATACCCTGGCTGGGCCAGCTGTTCCGCTACGACTCGCGCCAGCACACCAAGACGCAGACCATGGTTTTCCTGCGGCCGACCGTGGTGCGCGACGAGGCTGCCTCGCACGTGCTCACCGTGGACCGCTATGCCTATGTCCGCAACGAGCTCACGAATGCGGCGCCGCAGAGCAACCTGGTGCTCAAAGACATGCCGCTGGCCATCCCGCCGCTGCCGCCCTCGCCCGCCGATTCCGCCGCCGCTGCAGCGGTACCGCAGGACGCGCGTATTTCGGTGGCGGTTGTCGACACCACCGTGGAAGCGCAGCAGCTGCAAAAACAGCTGCGCAACGGCGGCGTGATCACGCGCTGGGAGCCTGTGGCGGTGCAGGGCGCCGCCAGCACTCAACTGCGCATCGTGGTCGACCGTGGTGAGCGCAGCATCGAGGACACCGTGGCGCTGCTGCGCGGCATGGGTTACGCGCCCATCCTGCTGCGTGACAGTCCGCCCAAGGCACCATGAGCAGCGCCCAGCAGTACGTGCCCTACGCCTTCGCGCGGGACAACGCCATATTGCTCAAGCCGCACAGTGATCACGAGGCTGAGGTCTGGATCACGGAGTCCACCGGCATCGACGCCCTCAACGAGGTGATGCGCGCTTTCCCCGGAAAGGTAAGGCCCAGCATCGTCGATGCCCAGGTGCTGGCCGAGGCCATTGCGCAGACCTACTCGCGCCCCGAGGACTCCGCCCAGCAGATCGTCGGCGACATCGAGGGCGAGATCGACATCACGCGCATGATGCAGGACGTTCCCGACATCGAGGACCTGCTCGAGACGGAGGACGACGCGCCGATCATCCGGATGATCAACGCCCTGCTCACGCACGCGGCGCGCGACGGCGCATCTGACATTCACCTCGAGGCCTTTGAACAATCCTCGCTGGTGCGATTCCGGGTGGACGGCACCCTGCGTGACATCGTCCGGCCCAAGCGGGCACTGCACGCGGCTCTGGTGTCGCGCATCAAGATCATGGCGGCCATGGATATTGCCGAGAAGCGCCTGCCGCAGGACGGGCGCATAACGCTGCGCGTGGGTGGCCGCGCCATCGACGTGCGCGTTTCCACGCTGCCCACCGGCCATGGCGAACGCGTCGTGCTGCGGCTGCTGGAAAAAGACCTGACACGCATCGACCTCACGACGCTGGGCATGTCGGACCGCACGCTGGGGATATTCGACGGGCTTTTCCACCAGCCGCACGGCATCCTGCTGGTCACCGGCCCCACCGGTTCTGGCAAGTCGACCACGCTGTATGCGGCCATGCGGCGACTCGACCACGCGACGACCAACATCATGACCGTCGAGGACCCGATCGAATACGACCTGCCGGGGGTAGGCCAGACCCAGGTCAATGCCAAGATCGACATGAATTTTGCGCGG
>CAIQGU010000304.1 GCA_903871435.1 uncultured Burkholderiales bacterium
ACAGGTTGGTATCTATGGGTGCGAGCTTGAAACCCGCATTACGCAGATCCACCGAACCATAGAACGGGGGGGTATGGTCCTGCCACTTGAGCCGGAACCAGTGTTCGATTTCGGACATGGAGTCCAGGATCCGGCGCTCGAACTCCAGCACGGGACCGGCGGCAGCCGCCAGGTTGGGCACGCTCGGGGTGGACAATTGCTTGCTCCGTGAAACATCGACGGCGATTCTATTCCATGGCGCCTGGCCGGGGGCTGTGCCCGGCAAAGGGCTAGGCCCCCGCATACCCGGCGCCGGGGCAAAAAAAGAGGGCCTACAAACAGGCCCCTAAATTGCCGCCCTCGCGGGCAGCATCCCTTGGAAAGAACCTCGTGGCGTCAGCCCATGGCGTTACGCGGGTGGATGGGCTGGGTATGCATGGTGGTGGTTCCGCGACGATTACTGGGTTGCCGGCCGCCTAAAGGGCGTCCTTGCCGGTTTCGCCCGTGCGGATGCGAATGACCTGGGACAGGTCGAATACAAAAATCTTGCCGTCGCCGATTTTTCCGGTGCGGGCGGACTTTTCTATGGCCTCGATGGCGCGGTCCAGCAGGACTTCGTCGACGGCCGCCTCGACCTTTACTTTGGGGAGAAAATCGACCACGTACTCGGCGCCGCGGTAAAGCTCCGTATGACCGCGCTGGCGCCCGAAGCCCTTGACCTCGGTTACGGTGATGCCCTGAACGCCGACGCCCGACAGTGCCTCGCGCACTTCGTCGAGCTTGAACGGCTTGATCACGGCAGATATCAGTTTCATTTCCTCGCTCCAACGCTCGGGCATTTGCGCGCCGTGTTGCCCGGATGGACGGGCCTCGGCTGATACGTAATGTGTAAGCAACATGCATGCCATCCAATCACGGGGTTTTTGCGACAGGAATGTCCCCGCTGACGGCAGTTGTCAAAAGAGATCGCACTATGATGGTGATTAATGCACCAATTAGGTGGAGTCTTGGGTTCGGACATCATGACGATCAGAGCCACCCGGTGATCGTGTCTGACGAACGTGCCGCACAGCCAGTAAACGGCGGTGTTGGCGGTTCCAAAACCGGAGGGACGAGCTTTCACGATCTAGGTCCAGATGCTTCCCAGGCGACTGGTACGGGATTTGCTTGAAAGTTGCGGGGGAAAGCGGTCGTTGGCGGATTTATTGACGCCCGCGCAAGGATTACGCGCGCCTCGCATGCGGTTTGACGTTTGACGAGAGACTGAGGGACGGCCGAGAAGACATGCATCCAATGCAAGCAATGACGCGCAAGAACCGCCAGACCGGAAATGCTGAAAATGTGCTCGCCGTAGGCCCGTGGGCCAAAGCGGTGGTGTTGCGCCACGCCACGCGCGCGGCATTTGCCCTTGCCGCCGCTGTGGTGGTTCCGGCCGCATGGTCCGAGCAAGCCCCCCCGCCTGCGGCGACGCCCGCAGCGGCACCCGGCACTTTCAAGCCCACCAAGGCACAACTCGACGCTCTCAAGATCGTCACCGTCGCCCGCACGAGCTTTCGGGCCGAGCACATCACGGACGGCAAGATCGCGCTCAATGCGGATCGCACCACGCCCGTCTTTTCTCCCTACTCCGGCCGTGTTACCAAAGTGATGGTCGGCCTGGGCGAGTCCGTCAAGCAGGGGCAGCCGCTCCTGGCTTTGCAGGCCTCGGAGTTCGTGCAGGGGCAAAGCGATCTGCTCAGCGCGCAGGCGGGCGTGGCCAGCGCCCATGCCCAGCTGTCCCTGGCCGTGACCAACGAGCAGCGCAAGCATGCACTTTATGACGCCAAGGCAGGCTCGCTGCAGGACTGGCAGCAAAGCCAAAGCGATCTGGCTGCGGCCCAGGGCGCCGCACGCACCGCCGACGCCGCGCTTGCCGCAGTGCGTAACCGCCTATCCATACTGGGCAAGAGCGAAGCGCAGATCGATGAAATTGCCAGTGCCGGCAAAATGGATCCCGTGGCGTATGTTCTGGCCCCCATCTCCGGCACGGTCACCGACCGGCAGGTAGGCCCGGGCCAGTACCTGCAGGCAGGCGCTTCCAATCCGGTCTACACCGTGGGCGACCTCAGCAATGTCTGGCTGGTGGCCAACGTGCGCGAGACCGACGCGCCTTTCGTCAAGAAGGGCGATACCGTTGAAGTCCACGTGGTTGCCCTCCCGGAGCGCACGTTTTCCGCGCGCGTAACCTACGTTGCGCCGACGCTGGATCCGGCCAGCCGCCGTGTCACCGTGCGGGCCGAGATCACCAACAGCGACGGCCTGCTCAAGCCCGAGATGTTTGCCAGCTTCACCATACTTTCCGGCAGCCCGGGCAACGCGCCGGCCGTACCCGACAGTGGCGTCATCTACGAAGGCGGCGATGCCCGCGTCTGGATTGCGGGTGACGACGGCACGCTGGCGCTGCGCAAGATCAAGCCCGGCCGCTCCGCCAACGGTTTCCTGGAAGTACTTGAGGGTGTCAAGCCGGGTGAAAAGGTCGTTGCCAGCGGCGCCCTTTTCATCGATCGCGCGGCGGAGGGTGACTGAAACCCAGCCGTCGCGTACTCCCCTGCCTGCCGTCGCGCGCCGACCGGCTTTCCGACTTGAACACTAATACCGAAACTGCGAGCCTCCCATGAACGGCATCATCGCCTACGCGCTG
>CAIQGU010000305.1 GCA_903871435.1 uncultured Burkholderiales bacterium
ATGTCGATGGGCATGATGATGCTGTCGCCGGTGCTCGTTTCGCTGCCATTCAAGCTGATGCTCTTCGTGATGGCGGACGGCTGGAATCTGCTGATCGGATCCCTGGTGGCGAGCTTCTCGCCCTGACTGAATTACGCAACGAGGAAAGAAAATGGATCCGCAAGGCGTCATCACCCTGGCCCAGCAGGCGCTCTACGTTGCCGTCCTGCTGGCGGCGCCCATGCTGCTGGCGTCGCTGGTCGTCGGCCTGGTGGTGTCCATCCTGCAGGCAGCCACGCAGATCAACGAGATGACGCTCACGTTCATTCCCAAGCTGCTGGCCATGATCGCCACCCTGGTGATTGCCGGACCCTGGATGATCACGTTCTTCGTCGATTTCCTGCGCCGCCTGTACGAATCCATTCCGTCAGCCATCGGCTGACGCTGCCGGGACGCCACCCCATGCTCGTCACGAGCGCCCAGCTGGCCGCCTGGGCAGGCCTGGTCTTCTGGCCGCTGGTACGCGTGCTCGGACTCATATCCGCAGCGCCCGTCCTCTCGCATCGCGCCCTGCCCGTGCGCGCCAAGGTTGCGCTGGGCGTGGCAATTGCCCTGGTCATCGCACCCACGGTCCAGGCGCCGCCCCTGCAACCGACGATCGATGCGGTCTTCCTGGAAACCCTGGTGCGCAACGCGCTGGTGGGCGCCACGCTGGGTTTTTCCATCCGCATATTGTTCGCCGGCGTGGAACTTGCCGGACAGATGATAGGGCTGCAGGTGGGGCTCTCCTACAGCGGATTCTTCAATCCGGAGGCCACCGACACCGATAATCCCGTCGCCAACTTTGTTGCCCTGCTGGTGCTGCTGCTCTTCATCGCCATCGACGGCCACCTCATGATGATCTATGGCCTGCGCCAGAGCTTCGAAGTGTTTCCCATCACGGGCGGTGGGGCGCAGTCGCTGGCTTTTGACCAGCTGGCGACGCTGGGCAGCGAGGTCTTCGCCATCGCCCTGTCGATTTCGCTGCCCATCCTGGCGGTAATGCTGCTCATCAATATCGTCCTGGGCGTGATGGCTCGCGTGTCGCCGCAGCTCAACCTCTTTGCCGTGGGGTTTCCCGTCACGCTTTGCGCCGGCATGATGGTGCTGCTGCTTTTCATCCCGCACCTCGAGGGGCCGATCCGGGCGACACTGGAGCGGACACTGTCGATTTGGCCGGGAGGGTAATATGAAATTTGATTCCACCACCCGGATCGAGGCAATGGCATGAGCCTGGCGCGCAGCGGTGCACGAATACTGGCCGACCAGTTGTTGATACAGGGCGTCAACCACCTGTTCTGCGTGCCGGGCGAGGGCATGGTGCCGGTACTCGACGCACTGATGGACGCTCCCGGGGTACGCGTGGTCGTCAACCGCCAGGAATCGGGGTCCACCTTCATGGCCTGCGGTTATGCGCGCCTGACCGGCCAGCCGGGTGTGGCCTTTGTGAGCCGCGGACCCGGCGCCTGCAACGCGTCCATCGGCGTGCATCACGCGCTGCAGGACTCGCTGCCGCTGGTGCTGCTGGTGGGACAGTCGCCAACAGCCTTCGTCGAGCGCGAGGCTTTTCAGGAAATCGATTGCCCGGCGGTGTTCGGCTCGATGGCCAAGTGGGTCGCGCAGGTGGACCGGGCCGATCGCCTGCCCGAATACGTGGCGCGCGCCTTCCAGACGGCGAGCAGCGGACGGCCGGGGCCGGTCGTGCTGGCGCTGCCCGAGGATGTGCTGGAGGCCGTAGTCCAGACGCAGGATGCGTTGTGCCACCAGGCCGTTCAGGGCGCGCCCAGCGATACCCAGATCGCCGCGCTGCGGCGCCATTTGGGCAAGGCCCAGCGCCCCCTGTTGATCATCGGCGGTCCCGGCTGGAGTGCGGCGGCCGCTGAAAACATCCTGGCATTTGCCGAGGCGAGCGCCTTGCCGGTGGCCTGCTCCTTCAGGTCCCAGGACATCATCGATAACCGCCATGCCAACTATGTCGGCGATGCCGGGCTGGGCATCAACCCGCAACTGGCGCAGCGCATCCGCGACGCCGACCTGCTGCTCGTCCTGGGGCCTCGCCTGGACGAGGCGACAACCGGCGGTTATGCGCTGGCGCAAGCGCCCGTACCCAGCCAGACGCTGGTGCACGCCCACCCGGGGACCGAGGAGCTGGGACGCGTCTACCAGGCGGCGCTCATGATCAATACCGGCATGCCACAACTGGCTGCCCGACTGGCGATGATGACGCCTATCGAAGACCCGGTCTGGCGCCCGCGCCTCGAGCAGGCGCGTGCCGAGTACACGGCGTGGCAACAACAGCCCGCACCGGCGGCGACGCCGCCGGCGGGCGTCGACCGCTTCGAGGTGCTGGCCAGCCTGCGCGCGGCGCTGCCACACAACGCCATCATCAGCAGCGGTGCGGGCAATTTCTCTGCCTGGCTGCACCGCTTCTTTCCCTATATCGGTCACGGCACGCAGCTTGCCCCGGCCAGCGGCAGCATGGGATTTGGCGTGCCCGCGGCGATCGCCGCCAAGATCGTCGCGCCGGAAAAAACCGTCGTCTGCGTGAGCGGCGACGGCGATTTCCTCATGAGCGCCCAGGAGCTGGCAACCGCCTGCCAGAACAACGCCGCCGTCCTTTTCCTGGTGTTCAACAACAATATGTACGGCACCATCCGCATGCACCAGGAGCGGCAGTTTCCAGGCCGGGTGAGCGGCACCTCGCTGACCAATCCGGACTTTGCCCAGCTGATCGGGGCCTATGGCGGGTTTGGTTGCCGCGTGGAACGAAGCGCGGATTTTCCGGCGGCGCTCAAGGAAGCTTTGGCACAGTTGCGCAGCCGGCGCCTGCCGGCCCTGATAGAACTGACGTGCGATCCGCAATCCATGACGCCGGGATCGCGCATCGATGACCTGCGCGCCGCGGCCGCCGGGGCGGCTTCCAGACCGGGCCAGTAGCCCGGGGGCCGCAAGGCTACGCCGAAGGCGGCGCGGCCAGCAACTCGGACAGTGGCCGTCTGCGGCCGGGTAAATCAACCATCGGGGCTACGCCGGGAACCACGCGCGCTTGCTCGTGGGCATCGATCAGCGCGGCTGCCGCCTCGGCTGCCGTCACCACGGCCAACTCGGTAAGCGGTGCCCCTGCCCCGGGCAAGGGCGGCTGGGCGGCCAGGCCCGCAAGCGCCAGATCGAGCGCTATCCCCGCATCGCTGGAACCGTCACCGATCACGCACGGCAGGCGCACACCGCGCAGATCGAGGTAGCCACGACGCGCGCACTCGTCAAGAAAGAGCTCGCACATCGCGCTGCAGACACCTTCCACCGTGGCCGGCAGTGCGGCGGCATCATGGCGCGCGGCAGCAGAGCTGGCCAGGACCATGCGCGGCTGCGCCGACTGGAACTGGCAGGCATCGACCAGCGAACGGGTGGTGTCCAGGCTGCGCATCAGCGCAAGGTCCAGGTCCTCGAGCTGGCCGCCGATGCCGGCCGCTGCCCCGAGGGGAGACAGGTGAAAGACGCTGTCCGTTGCGGTACCCATGACGCGGGCAAGAAATCGCGACTGCTCAAAGCTGCCGCATACGTACTCGACACGCGGCTCGACATAGAGCCGCGCGGGTTGGGCACGGTCCACGGCGATGATCCGCTGCACCGGAACCAGCCCGCCGACATCGGTCGACAGCGCCCCGCGGGCGACGATGGCCCGCAGCAGGGCCTGGCCCAGCACCGTGCACGCTCCGGTGACGACTATCTGCATTTCATGGTCTCCTCGCGACCGGTCCGCCCGGACCCGCCAGCGCAAAGGCCGGTGCGGCCGCCAGGCCCAGCACCACGGCCACCACACCGTACAGCACGCTCGCGGCAAGACCGAGATCAGCCGGCAGCCCGACGAGAGGGAATGCGGCCAGGGCTGCCAGCTCGCGCGCGCCGAAACCGCCGTAGCTGAGCGGCAAGGAGCCCGCCACGAAAACGGGCGCAGCGATGGCTTGCACTTGCCAGTAATCGGCCCGGCCGCCCGCGGCCAGCACGCACAGCCAGAGGGTCACGGCACACAAGACCTGCACGAGCACCGAGCTCCAGAGGGACCGCCCTAGCGGACGGCGTTGCGCGAGAGCAAGCTCGTGCAGTTCGCCCAGGCGCCGCCATAGCCGCGCAGGCCAGGACGGCGTCCGGCTCGTCGGCGCAACATCGCCGCGCAGCGGCAGCCAGGGCATGGCGCACGCGACCGCCAGGCCCGCCAGGTACACCCATACGATCTGGGCCGGCTTGATCCACGGCAGGCCGCCCGCCGGGAGCATGCTGCCGCCCAGCGCGCCCGCGCCCAGTTGCAGCGTGAGGGCAAGGCCGGTGAGCAGCGACAGCACGCACAGCACCCACAGGCCGCTCAGCCGGTCAAGGAGCACGGTAAGCGCGGAAACACCGAGGGGGTTGCCCAGGGCCTGCAGCCGCACGCTGCGCAGGGCGTCACCGCCCAGGGTTGCGCCGGGCAGGATCACGTTCAAGGTCATGCCTTGCGCATAGGCAAGGGCCAGGGCGCGCAGGCGCACGCGCAGGCCGAAGATACGGGCGATGGTCCCCCAGCGCCATACGGAAACGAGTTGGGCCAGGGCGGCGGTGGCCACCGCCGCGAGGAACCAGGATTGATCCGCCCGTGCCCATTGGCGGACGAGCCGATCCGGGCCGACCAGCCACACCGCCACCGCCATCAGGGCCAGTGCAACCACCAGGCGCACGCCCGCGCGCAGGGCGCCGGTTGGCAAGACGCTAGCCTCGCCGCTGCCGCGGTGCCCGGTCGCGGCGCAGGACGTACTGCAGGCGTCCCTGGGGTTCGTGATAGATGCGCGTCAGAAGCTCGCCGAGCACTCCGGTGGCCACCAGTTGAACGCCGATGAGCGTCAGCAGGGCGCCCAGCAGTAACAGGGGCCGGCCACCGATGTCCTGGCGGAACGCCAGCTTGAGTACGGCGAGGTAGAGCAAAAAGGCGCCACCGGTACCGATGAACGCGAAGCCGACACCACCGAAGGCGTGCAGCGGACGATGCAAAAAGCGCATCGAGAATTTTATCCACAGCAAGTCGAGCAGCACGCGAAATACGCGGTCGATGCCGTACTTGGACGCGCCGCGCAGGCGCGCATGGTGCAGCACGGGAACCTCGACCATGCGCGCGCCGGCCTCGACGGCGAGAGCGGCGATGAACCGGTGGGTCTCGCCATAGAGACGGACATTCTCGAGGATGGCGTGCCGATACACCTTGAGCGCACAGCCGTAATCGTTGAGACGTACGCCCGTGACCGAGGAGATCAGGCGGTTGGCCAGCCAGGACGGCAGCTTGCGCGACAGCGCGCGGTCCTGCCGGTCCTTGCGCCAGCCCGAAACCACGTCGATATCCGGCTGTTCGTCCATCATGTCGAGCAGGCGCGGGATCTCCACCGGGTCATTTTGCAGATCGCCGTCCAGGGTGACCACCAGGCTGCCCACGGCGTGGTCGAAACCTGCCTGCAGGGCGGTGGATTGGCCGTAATTGCGGATCAACAGCAGGGGGCGCAGCCAAGGGTGTGCGGCGGCCAGCGAGTGCAGGATCTCGCGCGATGCATCGCTGGAACCATCATCGATGAGCAGCAGTTCGAAGGACCTGCCGGTGGGCAGCAAGGCTGCGCCCACCCGCGCGACCAGTTCATGCAGATTGTCGGCCTCGTTATAAACGGGAATCACGACCGACACGTCAACGGCTTGGGGCGCCACTGCGCCTCCAGCGGCAGGAACGATGGCCGGCCGGGAGGCCGTGGCGGATGCAATGCTGTTCATAAAAAAGTCCTGAGTTCGGCGTCCGGCCGGAATTGCCCCTGCGCGGTTGCGGTGCCCATGGGCGTCGGGTCTGCCGCAGGGCGTCATGATAGGCGCTAACCCATGATGTCGATGCGGGGTGGCGGCGCAGGGACGGCAGGCAGCCCCATCAAGCTCGGGCGGCGGGATGCGGAGCGGATGTCACGGGATGCGCGGTCGCGGCGCGATAGAATTCCCGCGGCTGCGGCATTTCCGCAGCGGCGCCAGGGCGCGCAGGCGGTTCGATCACGCCGCCAGGGCCTGGCAGCCATCTCTTCAAGGATATCGTTTCATGAAGCTGACCGTCATCGGAACCGGGTATGTGGGCCTGGTCACCGGCGCCTGCCTCGCCGACGTGGGCAACCACGTACTGTGCATCGACATCGACCGGAGCAAGGTAGCGCGCCTGAACGCTGGCGAGGTGCCGATCCACGAACCCGGGCTCGACGAGGTCGTGGCCCGCAACCGGCAGGCGGGCCGGATGGACTTCACATCCGACTACGACCGCGCGGTCGCCCACGGTGACCTGTACTTCATTGCGGTGGGAACACCCACCGACGAGGACGGCTCGGCGGACGTGCGGCACGTGGAAAGCGCGGCACGGGAACTGGGCCGCCGCATCACCCGCAAGGCGCTGGTGGTGGTCAAATCGACGGTGCCCGTTGGCACCCATGCGCTGGTTGCCAATGCACTGCGGGAGGAACTGGCGGCGCGCAGCGTTACGGTTGGATTTGCGGTGGCGTCGAACCCGGAGTTTCTCAAGGAAGGCGCCGCGGTTCCGGACTTCATGCATCCCGACCGCATTGTCATCGGCACCGACGATGCCGATGCCATTGAAACGCTCACCACCCTCTACGCCCCATTCAACCGCAACCGCGACCGGCTGATCGTGCTCGATGCCCGCTCCTCGGAGCTGGCCAAGTACGCTGCCAATGCCATGCTGGCCACGCGCATCTCTTTCATGAACGAGCTGGCGCGCCTCGCCGAGAAGCTCGGCGCCGACATCGAAAAAGTCCGCCACGCCATCGGCGCGGATCCGCGTATCGGGCCGAGCTTCCTGTATGCCGGTGCCGGCTACGGCGGCTCCTGCTTTCCCAAGGATGTGCGGGCGCTGCTGGCGATGGCGCGAGAGAACGTGCTGCCGGCACGGCTGCTGTCCGCCGTTCACGATGTCAACGAGGAGCAGAAGCACGTCCTCACCAC